>CAYWOV010000797.1:1312-2674 GCA_964459965.1 uncultured Planctomycetaceae bacterium
TCGAAGCCTGGCTGGCCTTCCAGGCGAGCGCGGCGGCTTTGTCCAGATCATACCCCGATCGATGGTTCGTCAATTTCGACATCGGCGGTGGCACGACGAATATTGCCCTGGGCAAAAACGGCGACGTCGTGCGGACCGGCTCGCTATTCGTCGGCGCTCGCCACGTGCAATTGGTGCCGGGAACGTACCAGATCGTCAAATTGTCCGATTTCGCACGCGGGCTGTTCGATCACTTGGAAATCAACCGCGGGCCGGGCGATTGCCTCGAAGCGACCGAGGTCGACGCGATCCTCGACTTCTATCTCGAACTGCTTGAAAACAGCCTGACGGCGGACATTGAAATATTTAGCCAACCAATCGCGCGGTTGCATCAACAAGTCGCCTTCGAATTGCCGCCCGACGCGCGAGACCCGATCGTGACCGTTTCCGGCGGCGTGGGCGAACTCGTGTACGCAGGGGGGGACGAAAAGCGGTTGCCGTCGACGACCTTCTTTGGCGATCTGGGCATCGACCTCGCGAGACGTCTCCGTCGCTCGCCGCACTGGGCGGCGAACATTAGCCGATTTGTGCCTGCCTGCGCGGGACGCGCGACCGTGTACGGGTTGCTGCTGCATACGACGCAGGTCTCCGGGAGCACGCTCTTTCTGCCGGAGCCGGCCATGCTGCCGCTCAACAACCTTCCCATTTTCGGTCGGGTGACGGTGAATTCGACAGAGGGGCAAATTCGAGATATTCTCCAACTGGTCGGTCGAAGTCCGCTCGGCGGATGCGTGCAGATTGTGGCTGGCGAGACGGGCGCGCCCGCCGTCGGCACTCTTGGAGCACAAGTCGCGGCGGTCCTGAAGGCAATCGGATTTCCCCGCGATCGGCCCTTGGTGTTTCTGGTTAAGGAGAACATCGGCAAAGTCCTCGGGCAATACGTTTCGCGCTGGGGTTCAATCCCGCTCAAGCTGATGGTGCTCGATGAAATCGAAATCCGCGATGCACGGTTCGTCAAAATCGGCGGCCTGCACAACCAGGCGGTTCCGGTCTCGTTTTATGGAATGAATTGAACGGAGCTCACACGGATTCGAGATCTACGATGCGCGATTTGACCGCATTGACCGAGATCCACGTGCCGGCACCGAAGCCGGACGAAGTCTATTCGCTCAACTTGTTCGGTCGCGACGTCCGCTTTCGAGGCCTGAAGGCACTGCTTGGCGCGGCCGACAATAGCAAGGCGGGCGATCGCCAGGCCGGCCTCGCGGCTCCGAGCGAAGATCTCCGCGAGGCGGCCCGCACCGTTCTCTCCGATCTCACGCTGCAGCACGTCTACGACCGCCCGCTGACCGACGACCAGGGACGCGTCGACAGCGTGATGCG
>CAYWOV010000798.1:0-2673 GCA_964459965.1 uncultured Planctomycetaceae bacterium
TCGATTCGACAAGCAGCTTTTCGTCAACCGTGTCGCCGGAGTCGATTGCTTCGACCGAAACGTCTGGCGCCGAGGCGACCACATGCAGCCGCACGCCGAAGAGCAAAGCGAGCACGACGGCGTGAAAACACGTCGAAGCAAAATACAACCGCGCATCCCGCCGTCGAATCATCGGCCCGGTTCCTCTCGATTCCAATTCAACGATCCCGCGACGCAACTCCACCACCGATCGCATGCTCGACGGGGCTGTCTCCTACGAGAACGACGGTCCCGGCGACGCCCGGTTGAGAATCCACACGAATCGGCCATTTCGGAAGCTGCATCTTTGAGACGATTCTTGCCTTCGCGCGTCACCTGACTCCGGCAGCGGACTCGATCGATGCACTGGCCGGAGGCTCATGAGCCGTTCGATAGCGGTACACGATTGTGTTAAGACGGTGAACACCCCTCGAATGAGACGACGTACTGGAGGCAGCAAAGGAGGCTCCGCCACTACTTGAGAATCACGGCGCCCAACGCTTTATGCGGCGCGTTGGCCGCTGGCCATAGAAAACGGCCATCTTCCGGATCGGTCGACTGAAATTGAAATTGTGCACCGGTCCGGCCGCCGCTCGTAAAGAGGTCGATTTCTCCGTCCGGCAGTGGCCTGCCAACTTTTCTGCTGGTCCAGTTCCCGCTTGCGGCGCCGTTGGCGAACCTTGCCAGGAACCCGGCCCGCTGGATTCCCCGACCTACGAACAATTCGGCGCCAGCGACCTCGGCAAAGACGTTCCGCTGAACAATCAAGCCGTTGTCTGAGGCAGGAAGCATGGTGCGGAAGACTATTCCGAGATTCAAGTCGTAGAATGTGTTGTTGACGATCGCGAGGTTTTCTACCGCATTCCGCTCGCTCTGCACGAGAATGCCGATGGAAGCCCGCGTGATGATCGACTCCCGCAGATTAATCCCGACGACTGGACCGTTGATCGTGATGGCCGATTCAAACGGCCCCAAAAAACGGCAACCCGTGATGGTCAGATTCGACGACGGCTCACGCCCCTCCTCGAGCCGCACACCGGTGCTACCCAACCCTCCGCTGCGAACCACAAGATGATCCAGGATGCAACGCGAATCGGGCCGCTCGAATGCAATCGCTCCACGGACGAGAATGCTCGTATCGCAGCGCCCGACAATTCGTAGGTTGCGGAGCCGCGTGCCAACGAGATAACCGCTCAGCTCAATTCCGGCACGATTTCCGGTCGCGTCGATTTCAAATCCCTCTAATGTGAATCGCTCCACACCATTCAGTCGAACGACCGACTGCTGGCCTCGCGGGGCGAGAATCGCCCGGACCGGATCGTCGCAGATGATCCGCAGTCCTTTCGGAAAATGGAAATCCGAATTCTCGATGTCGATCCTTTCCGGATAGGTTTGCCATCCGGCCACTCTGATCGTGCGCGATTCCCCCTTCGAGCGCGTCGACAGCCCCTCGGAGGCATACGATTCGCGAACAAAATCGATGGCTTGTGTGATCGTCTTAAAATGTCCTTTCGGTCCGACGCGAATGTCGCCCTCGATCTTCCGGCGCGGCGACGTTTGGGCGGGGGACTCCGGCACAACCGGTTTCTTGGCGGCTATCTGCGGGATGAGGTGGACCGAACGGTCGTTCCGCCGCGACCCAAGCCAGGCCAGTCCACCTAAGACGGCGACCACAGACAGCAAAATCAAACCAATCATCTCGGGGCTCGGCGTCCGTCGCCGTCGCGAAGCAGAAGGACTTCGATGGCCGCGACGATGCCTCGATTCGATCACTGACGATCCTTGTCGATCGGTCGGCGAAACCTTGACGACGTCGATTTCGACCGTCGTTGCTCCGTTCATGTGGGAAGTCGGCGGCGGGGGACTCCCCGCGGACGGCGTCGACCTCTTTGCCCCGGGCGAAGAATTGTCCGATGGCCGCGCCGCGCGCGATCCTATGGATGTGGACTTGTTGGGCTTCGACGAACGGCCGATCGGGACGGCGGCCGTTGACGACGTCCCGGCCGCGGCCCATTCTGTAGCGTCATCCGCAGACGGGGCGTTTGTCCACTTAGACTGTTGCGCAGTGGACTTTTTTAGAACATCCGAAGCGCTCAGAATCGCGGGGTTTTTCGCGATCCATTGCGGATCGGCATATTTTACGATCCATTGCCGCAAAACTTCCGACACTTCTTCGGACTTCTGATAACGGTCGTCCGGCTCTTTGGCCATCATGCGGCTCAAGACCGCAGCCAAGTCGGCCGGCACGTCCTTGCGGATTTCCGCGATCGAGATGGGTTCCTTCGTTTTATGGCTCAGAAGACGCTGCGGCAGCGTTCCTTCCGGGAACGGCGGACGTCCCGTAAGCAAGAAATAAAAGGTGCATCCTAAGCTGTAGATGTCGGTTCGTGCGTCGACCGCGTGGCCGTCGACAGCCTGTTCCGGTGAAAGAAAATCCACGGTTCCCAAGACCCGCTGCTTCTTGGCGATCGGCGGCGGAGCGTCGTCGAAGAACTTGGCCAGACCAAGGTCGAGAATTTTGACCACATCGTCGCGAGAGACCAGGAGATTGGCGGGCTTGATGTCTCGGTGGACGATTCCGCGACCGTGTGCATAAGCCAGACCGTGGGCCGCTTGCCGGATGTAATTGGCCGCCTCGACGGGCCGGAGTGGCCG
>CAYWOV010000799.1:0-2667 GCA_964459965.1 uncultured Planctomycetaceae bacterium
CAGATCAGCTACGCGGAGCTGTGGGTCACCGAGACGTGCTGGCCTGATTTCCGACGGCCCGAGTTGATCCAGGCGCTCAAGGATTTTGCGGTTCGCGATCGGCGCTTCGGCGGACTCAAGGACTAGCTCCGACAATGCTCGGCTGGCGACTCCTTGTGTCGGCAATTCTGATCCCTGGCTTCGCCATTCTGTTTTATCTGGATCAGCGCGCCGGAGAGTCGGCTCCGGTCTTGCTCGCACTCGCCCTGACAATCGCCGTTCGCTCGGCGTGGGAGCTGGCTGAACTCTTCCGCGCGCGTTCGTTCGCGCCGAGCTTTCCGCAGACGGCTTTGTTGTCGTGCGTCCTTATTGGGTCCGCGTGGATTCCGCATTTCTGGCCGGCGACGGCTCGCGGTGGTCCGATTGAGCAACTCGGGATTTCGCTGCTCGTCTTTTCGCTCTGCGTCTTGTGGCTTCTGGCATCGAACGCGGCCCGCTACCGCGCGCCGGGAAGCCGGATGGAGACTTTAGGTGCCGAGATCCTGATCGTTTGCTACGTCGGCGTGCTGTTGTGCCTGACCGCTAACCTGCGATGGGTCGCCGGCGCGAAAGCGGGATATCTCGTCTTGGGATCTTTGCTCGTCGCAGCCAAGTGCGGCGATATCGGCGGCTACACGCTGGGACGCTTGTTCGGACGCCGCAAGATGGCCCCGATTCTCAGTCCAGGCAAAACGTGGGCAGGCGCCGTCGGCGCACTCCTGACATCGTCGCTCAGCGCCTGGATTTGGCTGCATTGGGTGCCGCCGTTGTTCGATGCTGCGTGGCCCCCATGCCCCGCGCTTTGGTCGCTCGTCTATGGACTCGCGATCGGGATCACGGGATTAATCGGCGATTTGTGCGAATCGCTGATCAAACGAGACCTTGGCAAGAAAGACGCGGCCGCCTTGATGCCTGGCTTCGGCGGATTCCTCGACCTCACCGACAGCGTGCTCTACGCCGGGCCAATCGCCTACTTGCTTTGGAACGTGCTTCCTCTGCAGACATGGGGGAAAGGCTGAGATGCGATTGCCAAGCCAAGGGTACCGCAGTCAAAGTGTGATTTTGTCTTCCCTCACCCCGCGCCCCTCTCATCCCGCGCGTTGTCTCCGCTCGTCAGTCACGGCAACCTTCGCGATTTTCAGGCCGAAGTGTTCGCCGATTTTGATCGCCTCGCCTTGGCCATAGCGGTAGTTGTTGACGAAGAGATCGAGCAAGTCTTCGCATGACTTGTTGAAGGTGACAAGCGCGCCGGGTACCAAGGCCACGATCTGGCCCAGCGGCATTTTACGCTCGGCCAGCCGCACACTGAGCGTGACGGGCACGTTAAGAATTCGCAGCGCGCGAAGTGCTTGATCAAGGGTGAGACCTGTCTCGGCTGACGCCTGTTCAGAAGCGTGCGTCGACTCTGCGTCCTCGTAATCGGGCTCATCCGAGTTCCAATCGGGTGACGTCACTGACGCCTCGGCCGGATGCGATTCTAAGGAAGCGGCATCTTCGACCACTGTCGAACTCATATTTGCCGCAACGATCACAAAGATATCGGCGACCGGCGAATCCGTCTCACCCGCGTCGGTGGCAAAAACTGTTAGGTCGAGCGCTGTTGCCGTCGGATCGAACGTCGACTGTTCGGCAAACTCCCTGAGATTGGGAGCGAACGCGGCAGAAAAGCGGTCCGCCTGCAAGTCGGCCGGCAGCAGATGCAGCGATAGTTCGTGCGCGAACGTTTGCAGTCGGTTGTCTTGCGAAGTATCGGGCTCGCGATACCAGGCCGGCAAGGAAATGGGCTCTGGAATCAGCACGACGATTGCCTGCTCACCAAGAAATAGCGAGACCGCCAATCCGGGTGCGGCAAACGGGGCAAGGGCATCGTCCGCGAATGGACGCGGTTCTCCCGCAATCAGGCGGAGATTGCAGTCCAGACCGGTGCGAAACGTCTCGGCGATCTCGGCCAGATGCGCGCGACACGCGTCGACGGTGCTCTGAATCTGTTCAGCAGTGAGTTGGGCCATGCGCCGTTTCGATTGGAGGAAGACACGCCAGCACGCAGGACTTGCCGACGACCCCGCGGCACCTTCCTGCGAAGATCCGGCGGCGCGCGGTCTGGCACACCTAAAGATCGTCGCGTGAGCCCCGCGGACTTTGCCGGAAGAATCGGCAGAATGATTAAAGCCGGCCCAAATCCCGCCACTTAAATGTCGAAATACATAGCGAACTCCCACGGATGGGGCCGCTGGCGGAGGGCTTCGACTTCGTGGACCGTCTTGTACCAGATCCACGTGTCGATCACGTCTTCAGTAAAGACATCGCCGCGGAGGAGAAAGTCGTGGTCGGTCCGCAACCCGCTCAGGGCCTCTTCGAGGGACTGGGGTGTGCGAGGGACACCGGCGAGATCTTCCGGAGCGAGGTCGTAAATATCCTTGTCGAGCGGGGGACCGGGAGCAATCTTGTTCTGGATCCCGTCGACGGCCGCCATCAGGACAGCCGCCATGGCCAAATAGGGGTTGGACGACGAATCGGGACAGCGGTACTCGATCCGCTTGCTGGCTCCACTCGGCGCGTGAACCGGGATGCGGATGGCTGCGGAGCGATTGCGATAGCTGTACGTGAGGTTGATCGGCGCCTCGAAACCGGGGACGAGCCGCTTGTAAC
>CAYWOV010000800.1:0-2666 GCA_964459965.1 uncultured Planctomycetaceae bacterium
CGCTGGAGCTCACGCTCCATCTTTCGCAACCCGTCGCGCAGATCGCATTGGATCGACTCTGTCGAGCCGGCGCCGCGACGGCCACCAACGAAGGCGCTAAAACCACCGCCCAACCGACGCATTGGACCCCACCGGTTTTTGAGACGCATGCCGTCACGGTCGCGCGGCCGACGCTGAATACGCCGCTTGAGGTCGGCCCCCTGCCCATCGAAATTGTTCGCGCATCGCCCGAAGTGGACGAGCAAAATGCCACACCGGCGTCGCAAGCAATCCACTCATCCTTGCCCGCAACGCCCTGGCCGATCGCACTCGTTTGCGCCGTCAGCCTCGTCGGCCTGTTTCTGGCCGGCGGCGCGGTTCGCACGGCCTGGCAATCGATTTGCTTTCGGCGGCGGCTGCGGAATTCACGGGTGGTCACCGGGTCAATCCGTGATGTGCTCGCCGATGTCTTGCGGCGCGTAAAGGTCGTGCGGCGCGTGCGACTGCTTTCGTCTCCGTGGTGCGGCCAGCCCGCGGCGTTTGGTCTCTTTCATTGGACGATTGTTTTGCCGGAGAAGCGGATTCATGAGCTCGCGGAGGACGAACTCACGGCTCTCTTCGCGCACGAGGTCGCCCACCTGGTGCGGGGCGATGCCCTCTGGCTGTGGATCTGCCGTGTCCTCTGCTCCTGCTTGTCCTTCCAGCCGCTCAACTTCGTGGTCCGCAACGAGCTGCGGCGGTCGGCCGAGATTCTGTGCGATGAATGGGCGGTCCGGAAATCGGCAAACGCCTACGCTGGCCCGCTGTCTCACGCGAGTCGCCGAATGGGATCGGCGCGGCCTCCCCTGGAAGGAAGCACTCGCGGCGATCACGGGACGTTCCAGTCTTTCGGACCGAGTCGAGCGGTTGATCGCCGGCGCCGCGCTCGATGATCCTTGGAACACTCAACGGCGGCGGCGGATGTTCGGAGTGGCGGCGCTTGCCGTCGCATTCGTTTTCGCCGCTTTCGCACCGCGGACCGCCGTTACCGCCGAGCCGAATGGGCTGCCCGCCGAACGCGATGTCTCCCTGGGTTTCTCTTCGCTCGAGTCCTCGTCGACGCTTGCTGAGAGCGTCGACTTGCTGGAACAGGAGGCCGGCCGACTGAAACGCCAGATCGGGCGGCTCGACGAATTGCTTGACCGCGCTCCCAACGATGCGGAGCTTCGCGATTGGCATCAGCGACTTCGTGCGAGGACTGCGACCTTATTGAACTGCGAGCAACGTCTGGTCGCTCTTTGCCGCGCTCGGAGCACGCCGGCGCAACGTGGCGACGGATCCCATGGAAATTGACGCCGGCCTCTGAATGCCGGACGTTTTAGAAAGGATTCTCAGATGATTCCTACGATTCGCCTCTCAATCACGTTCATCGCTCTGGCCCTGTCGGCGTTTGGCGCCGCGCGGGCCGAGGATCCGACGCTTCCGTCCGTCAAAGTTGTTTCCGCCCCTGCCGCAGGCGCCGCGGCGTCTGAGGAAGAGCTGCGGCGCACGGTCGACGAAATGCGTAACGAGATGCGTGAATTGCGGCGCGACGTCGTCAAAGTGCGTGAACTCCTGGAAAACCGGGCCGACGGATCCACGCCCGCGGAGAGGGCGGCGTTTGCCCACCTTGTCGACGAATACAACAAGCTCGTCAAGCAGGACCGCTGGGCCGAGGCCGAACTGATTGCCAAGCAGGCCATGGAGCTCGTTCGCGGGAGGTCGGAGCCGAGGCCGATGCTCGCGACGGCGATCATCATGTACGAGAAGGCCCGCATTGGACGGCAGCTCGCCCGCAATGCCGAGGTGAAGGCAGACGAAACTCCGGCACTCCCTGAATGCACGATTGCCGGACTGGATGCCGCCACCCGACTGCAAGCCGCGAAAATCCATTTCTTCCCCAACCATCCTGCGTCCGGGCAAGTCGATACCGAGATGGACTTGCTCAAACTCGCGAAAGTTTCGCGCCTGTGGTCCGACGTCACAAGGCTTAAGAAGAGCGGCAAGACCGAGCAATTCGTCGCCGCTTGTCAAAGAATCATTCAGGCGTTCCCCGAATCAGAGTACGCGCACCTGGCTCTTGACGAGTTGGCGATGTCCGCAAGCGGCCGTCCGTCTTCCCCCGCTGCACCGGCACCAAGCGCGCTGTCAGCGAACCAGCAATCAATTCTGGCAGCCCTGAAAAAGCCTGTCAGTGTCAATCTGACCAATGCGCCGCTCGTTGAGTTTATTGAGATGGTTCAAAAGCAAGGCAATACGAACGTCGTCATTGACAACGAGGGACTTAACGAAGTTGGGAAGGGAATCAATACCCCGATTTCGATTTCTGCCGACCGCATCACCCTGGCAGACGCCTTGAATCGCGTCTTGGAACCGCTCGGGCTCGATTACGTGATCAAGGACGAAGTTCTCGTGATCTCCAGCCGGTCGCGTTGCAGGCCGATCCTGGAGGTACGGGCCTATCCTGTGGCCGACCTGGTCACAGACAACAAAACCGCCGCCGGCGCAATGGTCGGTTTCGAGCCCTTGACGAAGTTGATCACCAGCACCGTTGAGCCCGCCAGTTGGGAAGGCTCCGGCGGCAGGGGGAAAATTGAACTGCTTGAGAACACGTTGAACCTCGTCATTCGACAATCCGCCGCAGGTCATCAAAAGACTTGCGCATTGCT
>CAYWOV010000801.1:0-2656 GCA_964459965.1 uncultured Planctomycetaceae bacterium
CAAGAGCTTTTTGCCGTAGTCCGTTTTGGGCACGAGCGATTGTCGTTCGGCACCTTTTGCCAATTCCACGACCGCCTCTCGGCAATAAATCTCAACGCCGCGATCGAAAAGTTCCCAGTTGGTCGCGGCGACGGTGTCGCGCCAGAAGTCGAGCCGCTTGCGTTCGATCCGCTGGATCAGTTTCGCCGAGAGCGATTTGTGCTCGCCACCAAACGTCTCAACGACCAGCGACCACCAGCGGGCTGGTCCGCGCTCCTTGAGTTCCATGGCTCCCACGAGATCATCGAGCGACCCGCGCTCGTTCAGATCGCGGGCCACGGCCTGCACCAGGCGGCCCACTTCCTCCCGTGTCGGATTGAGGGCCAGCCAGCGGCCATGCTCGGGAGCGAAGCGGTCGGTCAGCTCGTCGATCTGCTGCGACTCGGTCGTGGTGTTGGTACCTCTTGGCCTGATCGGCTTAAGCCAGCCCGCCTCCCGTTCCATCCGCAGAAAATCCTCGATGGCAAACCGCGTAATGCGAACCGAGAGCCGCTGCTCGAACTGTTGATACCGGGTCAGGGCCAGCTCGCGCATTTCGTGGTCGAACGTCTCCAGTGCCCTTTGCGTCGCATCGTTGATCAGGCCCTCGCGGGCCTCGTTGTCAACCGGTTTCGAGATGAAGCCGCGTTGCTCGAGGAGTGCCAGGATCTCGCCCGTTTGCCGCCTGGCGTCGTCGAACCGCAATACCCGCTTCGGCCACAGCTCCTTCGGGCGAAAGTTGACAAACGTTTCAACCATGTCGAGCGGAGCCGGATCGGTCGGCGTATCGGCCCGGCCCGCCTTGCCGATGACCGATTCGACTTCCGGGAATCCGCGAAGCAACGCATCCCGCGCTTTGAGGTCGTCGGCCGCTTCGGTCACGCTGGCACGTGGCACCGTGATCGGCATGTCCAGCGTCGTGCCTTCGTCCAAAGGCGGCATGAAAGCGACGCCGATTTTCGGAAAGTGATACGCCCACAGACCGATCGCGAC
Source organism: uncultured Planctomycetaceae bacterium (assembly GCA_964459965.1). Classification (GTDB taxonomy): domain Bacteria; phylum Planctomycetota; class Planctomycetia; order Planctomycetales; family Planctomycetaceae; genus DASPSM01. The sequence goes on from CAYWOV010000801.1 coordinate 1,012, forward strand.
GAGCGTGACCAGTGATAGCGCTTGCCAGTGCAAGCGGCGCGTGAAGACGACCGTCAGCCCCGTCACGAGCGCGAACACGGTGAGGAACGCCGTTCGCCACGCCAACTCGGACGTGCCCTGGCCAATGATAGCCTGAAGGGGGAAAACGCCGGCCGCCAGGATCAAGATCGCGGCAAACATCCACATCACCAGGTTCCGCCGCGGCAGGGCCCACGTCAAAAGGGGCCGGTAAATATTGATGAAGCCGCGGACGATCGGATTTTCTTCTTCGCTGCGCAAGCGTCCACGGATAAAGGTCGGGATCAGCGCCGGCACGAGCGTGATCGAAATGATCGCCACGCCGATCATGGCGAAGCTCTTGGTGAAGGCCAGCGGGTGAAACAGCTTTCCCTCGCGGCCCGAGAGCAGGAAGACCGGGATGAACGACAGCAGCATGATCATCACGGAGAAGAAGATGGGCCGCCCGACCGTGCGGCACGGCTCGATCACCATCTCCCGCGTGTCCCCCGTCACCTTCCAGTCACCGAAGCGGGCCTTCAGATGGTGGGTCGCGTTTTCGGTCATCACGATCGCCTGATCGACCAGAATGCCGATCGAAATCGTGATCCCGGCCAGCGACATGATGTTGGCCTGAATGTCGACAATGCCCAGGCTTCGCAGCACGGCCATCATTAGGAATGAGAACAGGACGGCCAAGGGCAGCGTCACACAGATCACGAACACGCTGCGGAAGTGCAACAGGATCAGCAGCACGGCAATCGACGCGATGAGCATCTCGTGGCCCATTACATCGGTGAGCGTGTCGATCGCCCCATGGATCAGACGCGTGCGGTCGTAGGCCGGAACTATGTGCACGCCGTCGGGCAGGCCGGATTGCAGCTCTTCGATCTTTTTCTTGACGTTGTCGGTCACAGCCAGCGGATTCTGCTGGTACCGCATCAGCACGACGCCGCCCACCACTTCGTTGCCGTTCTTCTCGAAGACGCTGCGGCGGAACTGCGTGCCCATCTGCACTTTGGCGATCGACTTGACGTAAATCGGAACTCCATTGATCTCGCGGATGACCGTGTTTTCGATGTCCTGCTTGTCGCGGATCCAGCCCACGCCGCGGACGATGTATTCGGCGTTATTCTTCTGGATCACACCGCCGCCGGAGGGCTGGTTGCTCTTGCCGACGGCGGCGTAAACCTCGCCCAGCGTGACGCCGTAGGCCCGCAACATTTCAGGACGGACGTCGACCTGGTATTCCAGCGGCGCGCCTCCCACAGTTGCCACGTCGGCCACGCCGGCAGCCGAGTTGAGCTGCGGCGCGATGTAGAACTTGTTGAGGGCCCAGAGCTGTTGCGGGTCGATCGGGTTCGACGGACTGGGTTCGACCGTGTACCAGAAGATCTGACCCAGCGCGGTCGCATCGGGAGCCAGATAGGGCACCACGCCCGCCGGAAGGGAATTCGTCGCCTGGGCCAGCTTCTCGGTCACCCGTTGCCGGGCGAAATAAAAGTCGATTCCGTCCTCGAAGATGATGGTGATCATCGAGAAATTGAACTCGGACGACGAGCGGACCGTCCGAACGCCGGCGAGCCCCTGCAGCTTGAGCGAGAGCGGATAGGTCACCTGATCTTCGATCTCGCGCGGGCTGCGGCCC
>CAYWOV010000802.1:0-2652 GCA_964459965.1 uncultured Planctomycetaceae bacterium
ATCGGCGTTGTCGGTCGTGAGCAATTCGACGGCCAGCCGCGCTTGGCCCAGTCGCCCGGCGGCGTTGATTCGGGGAGCCAGGGCAAAGGCGATCTGGTCGGAATCAATTGTCGACTGCCCGGCCAGTTGGGCGACGTTTAGCAAGGCCTTCAGCCCGGGCGTTGCCTGCTCAATCAGGCTCTTCAGGCCATATTTGACGAGAAGGCGATTTTCGCCGCGTAGCGGGACGACGTCGGCGACCGTGCCGATCGCGGCCAATCCGACCGCACCCATCAAAAACGTCCGCATGTGGGGCGAGGCCTTCTTGCCGTCGCCAAGCCGCTGGCAGATGCCCCACGCGAGCTTGAGGGCGACGCCGACGCCGCAGAGATCACCAAACGGATAGCTCGTGCCGGGTAGACGCGGATGGACCAGGCAGTTCGCGTCCGGAAGGACGGCTCCGATCTGATGGTGATCGGTGATCACCAGTTCCAGGCCCAACTCGCGGGCCAGAGAGGCTTCGTTGATGCTGCCAATCCCGCAATCGACGCTGACCAACAGCCGTTCGGGGTCTTCCTGATGCAATTGCCGCAGCGCGTCGCAGTTGAGCCCGTAGCCCTCTTCGAGTCGCGAAGGGATGTAAAAGTCGACGCGGCCCCCCGCGAGCTTGATGCAGTGCCATAAGAGGGCGGTCGCCGTCACGCCGTCGACATCGTAGTCGCCGTAGATCGTGATGCGGCGCTGCGAACGGATCGCCGAAACCACGCGGTCGGCCGCGTCGGCGATTCCTGGCAAGAGCTCGGGATCGTGCAACCCGGTAAGCCGCGCGTTGAGAAATTCGTCGGCTCCTTCGCCGAGGCCGCGGGCGATCAGCACTTGCGCGACTAAGGGTGAGACGCGCAGTTCCGAACTCAGTTGCCGCACGCGCGACGGATCGTGGGCGAGAAACCGCCAGGTTCGGGGCATTCGCGATCCTTCTTTGCGGCCGGCATCCTCAAAAACGCGTCAACCGAATTACACCACAGCCGTCGGCGAGGTGTCAAAGCCTCACGGGAGGCGTCGCATGCGGATGTTCCGCAGGGCCGCCTTCGTCTCATAGCAGGCGATGCCGAAGGGCCTCGACGCTTCGACCTCGATGCGGATGGAGAGATTGTGGTCGGCCAAATCCTGGTTGACGATTTGGTCTTTGTCGATCCAGGCTTCGATTTTTTTGTCGGTCACGCGAAGCCGCACGGAGTACCAGCGGCCGTTCTCGAACTTGCGATACTTGGTGGTCTCGTTCTCCGACGCATCGTTACCATCGATACTCGACAGGCCGCAGACGCCGCCGCCCCAACCGCCCAGAATCAGGCTGCACGGATCTTTCTTCACCGGAAACGTCAGTCCGCAGAAGAAATCCGAACCGTTGACGCGCTGGGCCTCGAGCGTGACTTCGTAGTTCGTTTGGGGAATGGGCCGGTCGATGGTCACGCCCGTGAGGTTGCTGCCGACACCCAGCACGAGTTCGCCGTTTTTCGCCTCAACCATTCCTTCGCCGCCAAACTGGGTGATTTTCCACCCACTAAGCGTACGGCCGTCGAAGAGCGACGTCCATTCCCGGCCGACCTCTTTAGATGGTTTCGACGTATCGCCCGCCTTCGGAGCAGCGTCATCCGCGCGGACGATCGAAAGTCCCGCCACGGCCACGGCAATCGCGAGCGTCAAGAGCCGGACCGCGGTCCGCGACGACAAAATCGTGCCAAATTTTTGCATCGCCATCCTGAATTCACCCCCTTGAGGACTGCTATCCTGGCCGATTATCCGTGGAGTTCCGATTCTTCCGCAAGGTCGGCACGCACGGACGGCAATGCAAGGCTGATTCTGCCGATCCTGAACACAACGTGTGCTAGGATTCAGAAAATAAGGACTCCGGTCACGCGGCCGGCCCCGTCATTTCCCCACAAATTCTCAGAAGCCACGGAGCGTGCGGTGAGTCTATTGGCACAGTGGGCCGATCAACTTCTCCAGTTCTGCGATCGGGCCGTTTCCGGCGGCTACCTGGTCGCCATGGTGCTGATCTGCACGCTGCAATACATGTATCACCTGTTTCGCAGCCACCGGGCCACTGAGATCAAAGAGCGACTCTTCAAGCAGATCGACGATGCGCGCAGCGATCTCCGCACGGTCAGCCGCGATCGGACATTAACGTCGCTCGAGAACCAAATCCTCCGCGATTTTACTGGCGAACTCGATCTCGACCGCACGCTGGATCAGCTCATCCGGCGGTTGGTCGGCGAGGCAAAGGACGGCTTTGCTGCCTATGTTCCGGCGGGCGCCCTGCAGGGAGACGTCACGCTGGCCTGCGGTTTGTCGGAACAGTCGCGGGAATACCTGATCGTTGACTCGGCCTATCTCGAGCGCGTCCGCAAGGAGGGGGTGACCGTCCTCTCGAAGGTCGAAATCTACGGCTCGCGGCTGTACGAAAACCTGTCGACCGCCGACCGGTCCCGCTTCGACCGCCTGTTTCTCGCAGGCATCGGCACGGCCGACGAATTGGCCGGCGTGATCGTCACGACCTCGCTGATTCCCGCCGGCATTCCCCTCGACGAGCAGATCGAGCTGGCCAAGCGGCTCATGCGGAGCCTGGGCGGAATCGTGAAGCGGACCGAGGAACTTCAATCGCGCGACCGGCAG
>CAYWOV010000803.1:0-2652 GCA_964459965.1 uncultured Planctomycetaceae bacterium
CGCGAGGCATTTCGCTGGGCGGCCAAAGCAGTGCAAAAGGACGTGAAGGAGACTACCTGGCAGGCATTCTGGCTGAGCACAATCGACGATCTGCCGGCAACGGAGGTCGCGAGACAGCTCGGAATGTCGGTGGGCAGCGTCTACATCGCCCGCAGCCGCGTGATGGCAAGACTGCGGCGCGCGGCAAGTGAGCAGTGACGAGGGGCGACGGGCGAGTGACGAAAAGTGAGGGGTGAGGGGTTGGTGGGGACAGAGCACACTGCACGTGCTTTCCAGCCCCGTCCCTCGCTTTGCATACGTGAAAGTGCGAACGATGACCGCTTCAGACAGAGTGCCGGGTTGTGGCCGGGTCGATCTTGACGTGCTGCTCTTCGGCGACGAGGCAAGCGACGAATTCCGCATCTCGCAGCGGCACGTTGAGACGTGTCCTGAGTGTCAGGATCGGTTGGCGAAAACGGCGGCCGATGACGGCGACTGGGCTGAAGTACGCAGCGTCTTGCAGCCCAGTGATGAAAGACTTTCAGAGGAGTGGCCAGGTCGCACAGCCGACTTGCCGCGGCTCAGCAGCGAATTCGGTGCAACGCCACGAAGCCGCGGGCAGATCAAACTCGATTTCCTCTCGCCTCCCACCCATCCGGAGTTGTTGGGCCAACTGGGCCGCTATCAGATCGAGCAGGTGATCGGGGCCGGCGGGATGGGGATTGTGCTCAAGGGGTTTGACACGAATCTCAACCGGCCGGTCGCTGTCAAAGTGTTGGCACCACACCTGGCTCACAGCGGCGCGGCTCGACAAAGATTTGCTCGCGAAGCGCGGGCGGCGGCGGCCGTTGTTCATGAGCACGTGGTCGCCATCTACAACGTCGAATCGGAGCAGGAGACTCCGTTTCTCGTCATTCAGTACGTCCCCGGCCGGTCGCTGCAGGATCGCGTCGATCAAGAAGGGCCGCTCTCGGCTAAGGAGATTTTGCGGATCGGCCGACAGGCGGCCGCAGGACTCGCCGCGGCCCACGCGCAGGGAGTGATCCATCGCGACGTGAAGCCGGCGAATATCCTGCTGGAAAACGGCGTCGAGCGAGCGCTGCTCACAGACTTTGGACTTGCACGTGCGGCCGACGATGCGAGCCTGACGCACAGCGGCATCGTCGCGGGCACGCCGCTCTACATGTCGCCCGAACAGGCCCGCGGCGAATCAGCGGACGGACGCAGCGATCTTTTCAGTTTGGGATCCGTCTTGTATTTCATGGCGACAGGCCATCCCCCGTTTCGAGCCGAACAAGCGATGGCTGTGCTTAATCGCATCTGCCACGACCGTCCACGTCCAGTCGCCCAAATCAACCCACAGATACCTGACGAGTTGGCGGACGTGATCGAGCGGCTGCTCGAAAAGCGTCCAAACCGCCGATACGCCTCGGCCGACGAAGTTCAGCAGGTCCTTGCGAACGTCTTGAAGGACCTGCAGTCGCCACGCGTTTGGCGTCGCCGACGCTGGCTGCGCGGTCTTGCGCGGCACCGGAATGCTTTGGTAGCCGCAGGCGTCGTCATCGCGCTTGCCGGTGCGCTCTGCTCAAGCGTGCTTTATTTCCCCCGCGTCGGCCCCTCACCAGTGAAGGATGGGCCGACGACGGGCTTGTCGCAATCAGCAATTCCAACTGACGACAAAGGTCTTTTTAGGGCCGAAATTCTGGCGCTTGCGCACGCGACGCGGCGGAGCGAGTTTGTGAACGAGGTGGCAGAAATTGAAAAGGATCTACGCGCGATCGAGGAAGAGTCGGGCTCGGACTCGACCTTCGGTCGATCCGTTCGCGATCCGTGGGCGAAAAAATTCTCTGCTGCCCGGCAAGGCATCCAGCAGTTGGAAGAGTCCTTCCCGAGTGGGCCAAGTGACGGATTGATTCCCAAAAAGTAACCACATTTTGTTTTCTTCAGACAGGAGTTCGCTAATGAATCGACGCTTCTTGGTGTGTGCCAGTATTGGTCTTTTCGGTGCGCTGGCTTCGATGTGCCTGGGTCAAGACCAAGGCCAAAACAGAGAGACGCCGGCTGCGCTTCCTGCGCCCGCTGCTCCCGCCGCTCCTGAGCTTCCGCCTATGGGGCACCACGGGTTTGAATTCCATACAGGCGATAATCCTTTTTGGGCACCCGGCACGAGGTTTGGAGCAGCTTTCGCCGTGCCCGACTCGGAGTGGTCCAAGGTCGAAAAGCTGACGAGCGAGCTGGGCGACGCCACGGACGACAAGCAAAAAACCGGGCTGACCGAGAAACTCAAAGGTGCCGTCGACAAATGCTTCGAACAAGACATGAAGGGGCGAGAAGCCGAACTGGCCAAGCTGCAGGAGCGGCTCAATAAGCTTAAAAATCAGCTCGACCGCCGCCGCAAGGCCAAGGACGAAATCGTTCAGCTCGAGGTCAAAGTTCTGGTGAACGAGGCATCGGGCCTGGGGTTCTCCAGCTCTGCCGCGTCAAAAGTCCGCAAGGTGATCAAGAAGCGATTGAGTCGCGATCGTGGCGGCGAACTCATTGACCTCGAATTGACGCCTTAAGACACGTCAAGTAACGCGGTCACACTAGCTCGCGGACCGGGTCACGAAGGTCGACCAGGTACCGCGGGCGACCGCTGGGATCGGTGACCGTCGTGGAATGAGGGTCGATCCC
>CAYWOV010000804.1:0-2652 GCA_964459965.1 uncultured Planctomycetaceae bacterium
TTCCAGCGCGCCAATTGCTCGCGCACCGGTTCGCGACCGCCGGAACCGTAACTCGACAGCACGGAGACGGCGTTGCTTACGCCCAGAACATCGAATACGTCCGGCTTGATCTTATCGCATGCCGCCTGCAACTGCTCCAACTTAAGCTCGGCTAAGCGCCGGCCATCTGCTTCACAGGCCGCGACGAGCTGGCCAACCGTTTCGTGGGCGGTCCGCATCGGCAGGCCTTGGCGTATCAGATACTCCATGAGTGCGGTTGCGTCGAGGAATCCCTCTTCGAGGCGCGCCGCAATCCGGTCCCGCCTCAGCTCGGCACCCTCGACGATTTTGGCGGCCAATTCCAGGCATGCGGAGATCGTGTCGCACGCCTCGAACAAAGGGGGCTTATCCTCTTGAAGATCGCGGTTGTAGGCCAACGGCAGGTCTTTGACGAGGAAGAGCACCTGCGACAGGGCGCCCACGACTCGGGCCGACTTGCCACGGATCAGTTCGAGCACATCCGGATTGCGTTTCTGCGGCATGATTGACGAGCCGGTCGTCAGCGCGTCGGGAAGCTTCAGAAACCCGAACTCGGTCGAGAACCAAAGAATCCACTCTTGAGCCCAGCCGCTCAAATGCACCGCGACGAGCGAGAGGCAGAAGAGGAACTCGACAAGGAAGTCACGGTCGTGGGAAACGTCCAGGCTGTTAGCAGCCGGTCCGGAAAAGCCGAGCAATTCGGCGGTCAACTTCCGGTCGATCGGCAGCGAAGTGCCGGCAAGCGCGCACGCGCCGAGCGGTGAGACGTCGACGCGTTTCAGGCAGTCGGCAAGGCGTGCCCGATCGCGGTCGAATTTCTCGCAGTAGGCGAGCCAATAATGGACGGCCATCACTGGTTGCGCCCGCTGCAGGTGCGTGTACCCGGGCAAAATGACGTCAAGATCGCGATCACTTCGATCGACGAATGCGCGCTGCAGGTTTTCGAGCAGGGCATCGATGTGCTCAGTCGCCGCTCGAATAAAAAGTTTGAGATCAGTCGCAACCTGATCGTTTCGACTGCGGGCCGTGTGCAGCTTGCGTCCCACATCGCCGATCCGCGCGACGAGGGCGCTTTCGACGTGCATGTGGATATCTTCCAGCTCGATTCGAAAGGGAAGCTTTCCCTCGTCGATTTCGCGACCGATGTCGTCGAGCGTGGTGACGATCAACCCGCATTCCTCATCGGTGATGAGTCCAACTTGCGCCAGCATCCGCGCGTGGGCCTTCGAGGCGCGGATATCGACCGAAGCGAGGCGGCGATCGAAACTGATGGACTCGGTGAACCATTCGACTCGAGGATCGGTCGAATGTTGGAACCGTCCACCCCATGCCTTCGACGTCAAGTGCCAGTCCCCCAAGGGCTTCCGACGCGCAATCAGTTATTGACCACGGTTAGTTAAGGTGTGTAGATTGGGAAATATAGACAGAATTGACCTGATCACATTAATTGGACACATAGCGATGATAACGGGCTCACTCAACGTGCTTCCAGTCCGCCAGACGGCCACCTCGAGCGGAGACGCTTGCTGGCGGCACGTCCGGCGGATTTCGGTTGGAGTGGCACTGGCCTATGTCACCATTTTGGCCAGCTCGATCAGTTTCGCAGCCGATAGGCCAAAGTACGAAGGAATTCGCATTGTGCCGGCCACGAAGGGACATGCAGCAGTGTCCCCGGCGCCCATGCTGGACGAGCCGCGCCCGCGTCGAATGATGCGGTCGCCGGTGAAACCGGACCGTGACGTGCCACCGTTGCCCGCGCCGGAAGTGCCGAGGAAGCAGGCGACGCAAGACAGAATGCAGTTGCGAATCATGCCGGCCCGCGACAGCTCCGCCGCTCCCAACGTGCAGCGCTTCCAGCAGATCTATCGGTCAATTCCGTATAGTCGTTTGGCCTATCAGTCCAATCCTAGATACCGGGAGGAACTCGCACTGGCGCTCCTGTTCAACCAATTTCCACCGCCACCGACCCTCGTGTTGCCGAGTGATTCCGGAATGGGCCAGGGCGGACCGATGTCGTCCCATGGAAGCGGGCCGCCGTCTGGCAACCCGATGAATTCCGGACCGCCGGCGGGTCCACTGAATTGGATGTTGACGGTTCCGCCGCAGTGGTTGTTCTAAGCAGGCTGGCTAGCGGAACTTGTCCACGCTCGAGCGTGCGTGTCCGATTTGCAGCCAGATCAACATCGTGATAGCTTCCGAAGACTGATCCAAGACGTTCGGAAGCGGCATGCCCCAAGATTCGAAACGCGCCGTCGTGCTTGTCAGCGGCGGGCTGGACTCGGCAACCACGCTGGCGATCGCGTGCCGTGATGGCTTTGTGCCCTTCGCACTGTCATTTGACTACGGTCAGCGGCACAGGTTTGAGCTGGACGCCGCGCGACGAGTGAGCGAGGCGGCGAAGGTGCGCCGACACCTCGTGTTCAAGCTCGATTTGCGGGCGATTGGCGGTTCGGCGCTCACGGCCGACATTGCCGTGCCGAAAGACCGTGCAGAGTCGGAGATGTCGGCAAGCATACCAACAACATACGTTCCGGCTCGCAACACGATCTTTCTCTCGGTGGCCATCGGATGGGCGGAAACGCTGGCAGCGTTCGACATCTATCTCGGAGTCAACGCGATCGACTACAGCGGCTA
>CAYWOV010000805.1:0-2648 GCA_964459965.1 uncultured Planctomycetaceae bacterium
CAATGCCGTGAATGTTAAAGCGATTGCCCCCGTATTCGGGAACCAGGCTGTCGACCAGCGTGACCTTCGCGCCCAAATCCACCAGTCTGATCGCCAGGTTGGACCCGATAAAGCCCAGCCCGCCCGTAATCAGCACGCTCGCCCCGGCAAACCGGTTGAGGTCGTTGGCAGACGGCGGCGGAACTTTCGTCTCACTCATGCGGGCTTCGCGCTTGCCTCGTCATTTGGATTGTTCAGCGGCCGTCGGATTTTCCCGGCTTGAGCAGCCAGCGGCCGAAAGAACGCGCCCCGCGGACCGCAGATCGAACGACGACACCCGCCCTGCCGCGGCGGAGCCTTTCGTGAATTATCCGTTCGGTATCGGCTGCCAGTTGGCCAAAGACCTGGTCCGGCACCGCGATTTGCGCGCGGCGACACAAATCGAGCGCGAATCCAAATTGTTGATTTATACAGGCGATAACCCATCCAAGCAGCCAATCCCGTTTTGAGAACGGCTCGCCGCCTCGAAACGTGTTCAAATACCGCATTTCGCCCCATCCAGGCGAGGTCGGCAGGACGTCCGACAGCCGCGTCGACTCGTGACCGCCGAGGCGTGCGGCGTCTTCGGGCGACATTCTTAGCGTACCACGAAGCTGGAGGTGGGACAGCCAAAACTCGGCCCGATCCATGGCCGCCAGCACCGTCGCCATTTTGTCCTCGCCCTCATACGCGTCGATGATCCCCGGCTCGAATTCGACGGCAAGAACGCGCCGGCAAAGGGCTTCCCCCAGACTCTGGAACAGCCGCAGGTCGATTCCCTGGGAATCGGTCTTGAACCAGTCGACGCGTGCGACGCCGGCCTCTTTCAACGCTTTTGTAATAGTCACGCAGGGGACTCGGACGGTTCGTTCGACATCGAATAACCGGGCGAATTCCCAGTCTCCGAGAGCCGCGCCGTCGGGCCGCAGCAGGCTCGAGCAATAAGGGGAACGAGTTAAATGAAACTCGGCATCAGCCGTCTCTTCGGGAACAGCGGCTGCCGGAAAGATGTGCAGCCGGCGGTATCCGGTGGTTTCATCATGCACGACCTGCATCTGCCGGCTGTCAGGGTCGAATGCAATGCCGATCGAATAGCGGGCCAGCGCTTGCCAGGCCGGATGCGTCCCCCCCGATGCTCCGATCTCAACCAGTACCGGCGGGTCAGCGGTGAATTCGGGCAACGACATGACCCGGTCGATAAATTCCAACGTACAGTCCTCGTAAGTCCTAGTTCTGTTTTTAATTGATCGCCGCGTCTTTCGACACGCGCCGCGATCCGATTTCCAATTTCGCGGACGGGCCACCCCGAAGTGGCGTCAGTGCCGGGCGGATCGCCGGGCTCTCGACAACGGGTCTTTCGCGTCGCCGACGCCGTCGCCTATGATCGAGAGAGTCCGTAGACCGACAGGTTTCTCATGGCAAGCCCGTTAAAGACGACCCCCTATGCCGCGCTCCGCCGAATTGCGCGCGGCATTCGAGACCGCGCGCGGCGGACCAAAAATGATTTGACGTGGAGCTTTCGCAAGAGGCGTGTTTTCCGGGCGATGGAGCCGGTGGCCGATCTCATCCCACCGGACAGGCTCCGCGGGACAACGCTGCTTTTCGTCCCCTACGCCGGCGTGACGCCCATGTTTGCACAGGCCTGCGTCGTCGCCCGATCGTTGCGTGATCGCGGCCATTCAGTGGTTTTCGCCCGCTGTTTTCGGCTGTTCGAACGATGTCCCGTGATGGACATGTGCCGCGTGCCGTACGAGGCGGCCGCGGACGAGAAACTGGAAACTTGCCTGCGCTGCGGGGACAACTCGCTGACGATGCTGGACGACTACGGCTTGGAGGCGGTCGATCTCAGGCCGCTTATCACGCCCGAAATGACGCGCCGGATTGATGAGGCCCTCGCCCGGGCGCCTCGCGACTTGTTGCAATTTGAATTTGAGGGCCTGCGCTTTGGTGCCTTGAGCGTGATGGACCTGGTCCTGGCACTGAAAATTTCCGATTTCAGGGAGCTCTTGGAAAGCGATCGACGCGTGTGGCTGCAGTACCTCCGCAGCTGCTTGTTGAGCTACCTCATCGTCGATCGGGCGTGCCGCGATTTGGGCGTCGCGCGGATCGTGCATTGCAACGATTACTCGCTCTTGCTCGGCGCTCGTACGGCCGCGCGTAAGCACGGCGTCCCGTGTTACGGCCTGGCGTTCCCCGGACACAGGAACGTTGATTTGCGACGGTATTTGATTCTGCCAAATGTCTGGAAATCCTCCGGCTTCAGGCTGCTGGCGGCCTGGCCTGCCTGCCGCGATCTCGCGCTCGAACCCGCGCGAGTGCGGGAAGTGGCCGAGGATCTGCTCGTGCGTCTCCGCGGCATCGGATCGCACCTTTACTCTCCCGGAAAGACGGTCCATGAAACCGACGTTCGCCAACGGCTGGGGTTGTCCACCGATCGCAAGTTGCTCGTCGCCTATACAAGCAGCCTCGACGAGTTGATTGCTTCGCGAATGGGGACCGAAGCGCTGGGAATCGACATTCCCGACCGACCCCAACCCTTTCAAGACCAGATCGAATGGTTGACGACGCTCGTCAGCTATGTCGAGCAAAGCGACGACCTTAGTCTGGTCGTCCGCATTCATCCGCGGGAG
>CAYWOV010000806.1:0-2647 GCA_964459965.1 uncultured Planctomycetaceae bacterium
GAAGAGGCGTCGCGCGTCTCGTATGCGTATCGACAGAAGTTGCACGAACTGGTGGGCGAAGTTCCCTGCTCGTGGTGTAACGGCAGCCGGTTGCGTGCCGACGCTGCGAATGTCCGTTTCCTGGACCGAACGATTCATCAGCTTTCATCGCTGCCACTGGCCGACTCGCTCCGCCTGTTGAAATCGGTCAAGTTCTCGGCCGCTGATCGCAAGATTGCCGGCGACCTGCTCAATGAGGGGACGAGCCGGCTGTCATTTCTGGTCGACGTTGGGCTCGATTATCTCACGCTGGCTCGTCCGTTGCCGACGCTTTCCGGTGGCGAGACACAGCGAATTCGCCTTGCCGGACAGATCGGCCGTGCCTTGACGGGGGTCCTGTACGTCCTCGACGAGCCGACGATCGGTTTGCATCCCCGTGACAACGATCGGCTGCTGGAAGCACTCCGACGCCTGCGAGATCTCGGCAACACGGTCGTTCTGGTGGAGCACGATCGCGAGGTGCTTGCCGCCGCCGACCGTCTTTTTGATTTTGGTCCGGGGGCGGGCCGCTTCGGCGGCACGATCACGGCCCAAGGGTCGCCCAAGGAGGTTTCGCGGGCCGCTGCCTCGCTCACCGGGCAGTATCTTTCAGGCCGCAAAGAAATACCGATTCCCACCGCGCGGCGAATGGAAGCGGGCGGCGTCAACGATCCGCCGGGCGGAGGCTGGATCGAATTAATAGGGGCGCGGCAGCACAACTTGCACGACGTCGATTTGAGATTGCCGCTGGGCGCTTTTACCTGTGTCACCGGAGTTTCCGGCTCGGGAAAAAGTTCAGTAATCGAAGACACTCTGGCACGGGCAGTCGCAAAAAGACTCAACCGGGCGACAGAAACGCCGGGACCGCACACGGAAATCCGCGGACTCGACTTGATCAACAAGGTGATCGTCGTCGATCAGCAGCCGCTGGGGAATACGCCCGCATCGAACCCAGCAACTTACACGGGCGTTTTTGATTCGATTCGTGAGCTGTTTGCGCGGTTGCCCGAAGCGAAAGTCCGTGGCTATCAGCCGTCCCGGTTCAGTTTTAATCGACCCGGCGGCCGCTGCGACGACTGCGAAGGAAACGGACAGAAGTGCATCCAGATGCACTTCTTGCCCGATGTCTGGGTCGAGTGCGAGACCTGTCACGGCAAGCGCTACAATCGGGAGACGCTCGGCGTTACCTACCGAGGTCACTCCATCGCCGACGTTCTCGAAATGCCGATCGGACAGGCTTGTGAGTTGTTCGAGAATATTCCCCGCATTCGACGGTACCTGGCCACGCTGTGCGCAATCGGCCTCGATTATTTGACGCTGGGCCAGCCGGCCCCGACTCTGTCAGGCGGTGAAGCGCAGCGCGTGAAGCTCGCCGCCGAACTGGCGCGGCCCGACACGGGCAAGACGCTTTACATTCTGGACGAGCCGACAACCGGCCTGCACTTCGACGACATCGATAAGTTGCTCAAGGTATTGAACAGTCTTGTCCAGCAAGGAAACACGGTCGTCGTCATCGAGCACAACCTCGACGTCATCAAAACGGCCGACTGGATCGTCGATATGGGTCCCGAAGCGGGCGATGACGGCGGACGGATCGTCGCGGAAGGAACGCCGGAAGAGGTCGTCGAACAGGCGCGGCAAGTGCGGAAGACGAACGGTCGCCGCGAGGGGCCGCCTCTGCGCTCCTACACCGGCGAAATGCTTGCGCCCGTGCTCGAAGCCGGCGCGCGGGCCGAGCGGCAGCTGTTTAGCGCCGCCGAGGCCGAGAAGAAGCGCGAGGGAGATATTGAGCTAAAGCACGTCGGCCGCGATGCCAAAATGCCTTGGCAGACCGACGGCCGAGGTTGGCACACAGCCGATCGCGTGTCCCATAACGGCAAGCCGGCCCGTTGGGACGGAGCGGCCCTGGCCAAAGTGGTCGACGCCATCGAGGCGAGTCCGGGGTTCTTGTCCGCCAACTGGAACGACCGTTCCGTCGTCGAAATGACTGGAGAAAATCGTACGGGCGTCTGGTTCCTGCACGCCCTCACGGGCGACGAATGGCTGTTGACGCTCAAGTTTCGCGTTCCGAGGCGGACATTCGAGGAAGACGACCTGCGAAAGCAGCTCGGTTTGAAGTCACTGGACGATCTCGACGAGCTGCCCGTTTACGGACGTTCAGACCGCGTGCGGATTCGCAGCAAGGGGGCCTGGCAACAAGTGACGGTCACGGTGCACTGGCTCCGCGAGATTGAAACGCCGGCGTTTGAGCGCTTCCTTTCCCGGGCTTGCGGCGCCTTTCAGGCGGAGATCAATCGTGAAAAACTGGACCCCGCGAATTTGACTCCCTGGAAAGTTCTCGGCAAGAAATGGCACCTCTCACGGAAGGGTTTTCCCACAGGCAAGCGAATTCGTTGGGAACCGGAGCTGCTCGAAGAATTGCTCGAACTACTTGAGTCCGTCCGGCCGGGACTCAATATCGAGTGGGGAAACAAACAGGTGATCTATTTCCGCAGTGAAACGACCGAAGAGCTTTGGGCGGCCATTCACACGAAGCGCCGTCACGGCGTGGATCTATCACTCTACAACGAAGCAGGCCGCGTCGCGCTGGGCCGCATCGCCGAATTGGGCAGCGAACGTGAAATCGCGC
>CAYWOV010000807.1:0-2647 GCA_964459965.1 uncultured Planctomycetaceae bacterium
GCAACGCGGCCACCGGCTGCTCCGGTCGGCTGTACGAAGGTATCCGGTTTCTCATGGACGACGACAGCACGCCCGATAATCGAGTCGCGGCCGTGGAGTTTCAGCATGCGATCGTATTCGTCAATCGTCGCCACACGTTCGGCATTCGCCTCGACGTTGCCAAGATCGCCGACATGCCGCTCTTTCGTGTCCGGTGCACCGTGCGGCATCCCTTCGGGATTCCAGTGTCCGCCTGCCGATTCGCCTTTCACGATGTCCGACAAGTCGCCGAATTGATGCACGTGAAAGCCATGCTTTCCGGGAGCCAATTCGCGGATCTTTCCGGTGACGCGAATTCGGTTGCCAACTTGCTGGAAGTAAATGACACCCGAAACGCCGCTCTTGCCGACTGGTTGAAGCACGCAGGCCGCCCGCTCGCCTTCCATGGCCACCTCGCGTTTGCGAAGCTGAGCATGCGCGGGAATGGCCTGATCGAGGAGTACGACAGCCACTGACAACAAACAGAGAGTGCGAAGCCTCATAGTGTGGATCCTTTCCGTCTACGGTGATGAGCAGCGATGGTGCTGGTTCGCCCATTCTACTCGGCGACGCCTTGGCAACAACCGTTCGGCAATCGGCGTTAAAGCGTCCGCCATGGTTGCGTGCGCAGGACGAGCGTTCGATACTGAAGGCACACGCGATCGTTCGCGCTTTTCTCCAGCTTCCGAGCCTCTTGGAAAGGTCCTTGTGACAGCTCAGCTCAGCCAATTTGCGCGTTCGTTGTCGGTCGAGACGGCATTTACGGTGCTGGCCGTTGCCAAGGCGCTGAAAGCCGCCGGGAAGGACGTTGTCGAGCTGGAAATTGGCGACAGTCCGTTCGACAGCACGGCGTCGGCCAAGGCGGCCGGTGTGCAGGCCATCGAGCAGAATCAATCGCACTACTGTCCGTCGCCGGGCATCCCCGAGTTTCGCGAGGCGGCTGCCCGCTTTGTGAGGCGCGAGTTCAATATTCCGGCCGAGGCAAAGAATATCGTTGCCGGACCGGGAGCGAAAATCTTCGAGCAATTCTTCTGCGAAGCGTTCCTCGATCCGGGCGACGGCGTGCTCGTGTTCGGGCCGTATTTCCCGACGTATCTGCCCAACATCTTGCGACGCGGCGCCCGGGCCGTCGTGCGGCCGCTGTTGCAGTCAAATCAGTTCCGGCCGGACGTCGCCGAGGTCGAACGGTTTTTGGCAGAAGACAAGTCGCCCAAGGCCATCTTTCTCAACTCGCCTCACAATCCGACCGGGGGCGTCGCGACCGAAGACGATCTGGCGAGGATCGCCCGCGCCGTCCGCGGGAAAAATATCGCCGTCTTCAGCGACGAGCCCTACTGCCACATGGTCTGGAAGGGGAAGCACGCCTCGATCCTCGCGCAACCGGGCATGCTCGATCAATCGGTGGCCGCCTTCACTTTCAGCAAGTCGTACAGCATGAGCGGCTGGCGGCTCGGTTTTGCCGTCGCCGGGGCCGCGATTGCGGACGCTATCGGTAAAATGATCAACACTACACTGTCGTGCACTCCCGCCCTGGTTCAGCTTGCCGGAGCGGCGGCACTCGACCGCGATCAGGCGGAGCGCGACGCCGTGATGCTCAAGTTCCGCGAAAAGGTCGAACTTCTCACGGCCGGGCTCAACCGCATCGAAGGCATGCGCACGCTCGATCCGACCGCGACGTTTTACGTCTTTCCCAACGTCGCCCCGATCTGCAACAGGCTGGGCATCACCAGCCATGGGTTGGCGCTTTACCTGCTTGAAGGGGCGGATGACAAATTCGGCATCGCCTGCCTCGGCGGCGAGTGCTTTGGCGACGCGGGCCGCGGATTCTTGCGATTCAGCTGTGCCGAGCCGAACAATCGGCTGCAACAAGCGCTCGCATTCCTTCCGGTTGCCCTATCGCGAACCGATCGCATTGCGGCGTATCTCGAAAAACACGCCGAGTTCCGCCTGAAAGAGGAGTACTCCGCATGAACGCGCGGGTGAATCCGTTGGCTGGCCGAGAATTCTCCGCCCGCGCGATCTAAGGCGCCTTCGTTTTAGAATTGGCGGGGGGTGACGAGGATTTGGGCGTCGGATTGGTCGCGGTTGGCGGAGCGCCGGCCGGGGCGGGTTTGGCGGGTGCAGGCGTTGTCGCGGGCAGCGGGCTCAGACCCGCGCCATTCGCCGGCGTTTGCGCATCGGATTTGGCCGCGGGTTGTTCCTGCTTGGGCGAATTGTCGACGTGCGAATTTGTCCCGGGCGCGTTCGAGGCGTCGCGGGCAGTCCGCCATCGCGCGATGAATAATTTGCAGGTGGCCCAGCGCGGATCATTCTCCGGAAATGTCCGCAGGAGATCGTTGATCTGCTGCACGGCCAGGCCATACCGTCCCGTTTTCGCCAGCGTCAACCCACGGAAGAGGGCCGCCTCCGGGATCCATTTGCCGCCTTGCAGATAGCGTCGCCAATAAGCATCGAATGTCTCCGACGCCGGTTCAAACATACTCTGCTCGGGCTGGCACACGGCCATCCAAAATTTGGCGTCCTCAGCGGCCCGGAAATTCGTCGCGACGGCCAATTGGGGAACCGGCATGCCCAGCGGATCCTCCGACGGCTTCTGCTGTTGCGCCTTCATGGCGGCTTGCATTTCCTC
>CAYWOV010000808.1:0-2643 GCA_964459965.1 uncultured Planctomycetaceae bacterium
AGCTCGGGGATCTATTCCCTCGATTTGCTGCGGGAACTGGGCGAACAGGCGGCCCGCGCGAACGGATGAACCGGCATTCACTCGCCAGCTGTTGCGTCGCGCGCCTCATTCTCTGTATTCTGATGCATCGACATACGTTGATGCCTGCCTCGCTCCCAGCCGGTCGCCTCCCCAGGGCACACGCGAATGCCCCCCGCGAAATCGCTCGCCACGAGTGCAATGCTCGTCATGGGCCTGTGCTTTCTCGACAGCACGGGCGAAGGGGCCGCTCCCGGCACTGATTCGCGGCATCAAATCGAATTCTTCGAGACGAAAGTCCGGCCGATTCTTGCCGGCACCTGCCAGAAGTGCCACGGGAGCCAGAGCCATAAAGGCGGTCTCCGTCTCGATTCACGCGAGTCGCTCTTAAAGGGAGGCGAATCGGGAGCGGCCGTCGTTCCCGGAAAGCCGGATGCCAGCCCGATGATCGACGCGGTCAATTACCGCGGCCTGGAAATGCCTCCGACTGGCAAGCTCAACGCTCGCGAGATTTCCGCTCTCGCCGAGTGGGTGAAGATGGGCGCGCCTTGGCCGAAGGAACAGCCGTCGGCCGCGGCGTCTCGGCGCAGTGATTTCACAATCACCGACGAGGATCGGCACTATTGGGCGTTTCAGCCTGTCGGGAATCCAACTGCTCCCAAAGTCAGCCGGGCCGATTGGATCGCCAACCCGATCGACGCCTTCGTGCTCGCTCGCCTGGAAGAGAAAGGGCTGCCACCGAATCCGCCGGCCGACCCTCGCACGCTAGTGCGCCGATTGTTTTTCGACCTGATCGGCTTGCCGCCGACACCCGAGGAGATCGACGCCTTCGTCGCCGACCATTCGCCGCGAGCCTACGAGCGGTTGGTCGACGAGCTTTTGTCCCGCAAGCAATACGGCGAACGCTGGGGCCGGCACTGGCTCGACGTCACGCGGTTCGCTCAGACCAATGGCTACGAGCGCGACGCCGAGAAGCCCGAAGCTTGGCGGTATCGCGACTATGTTATCGCTGCCTTAAACGAGGACATACCATACAACCGGTTTGTCCTCGAACAACTCGCGGGTGACGAGTTGCCGGATGCGACAAACGATTCAATCATCGCCACCGGCTTTTATCGCCTCGGCATCTGGGATGACGAGCCCGACAACCAGCAGGCGGCCGCCTGGGACGAACTCGACGAGATGGTCCGCACAACGAGCTCCGCCTTCCTGGGACTCACGTTGGGCTGCGCCCGATGTCACAACCACATGTTCGATCCGATCTCGCAGGAAGACTATTACCAATTCGCGGCCTTCTTTCGAAACGTCGAGCCATTTGGCGTGCCTGTCAGCGCGACGCACATGGCAGCCAACGACGACGGCATCTTCACGCCCTTGACGTCGCCTCGCGCATACGCGCCGTGGCAGGCGAGGAAGACCGAGCTGACGCGACAATTGCTCAATTCGAAGGCTCAAGCAAAAGCCCTGCGAAAAGCGGTGGCCAATCGCTTGCGAAAAAATCGCAAAACAGGACCACCACCGAGCAGCGCGAAGATCGAACGGAATCTTTCACCCGCCGAGCGAGCCGAAAAAGACCGGCTCACCGCGGAAGCGATTCGCTTGCAGAACGATTTGCGGCAGGTCCCCTTCCCGCGAGCCCTTTCGGTTCGCGAGTGCGGCCTGCCGTTGAAAGAGACCCGCGTGCTGATCCGCGGCAACGTGGCCACGCCCGGCAAGAAAGTCGAGCCGCGGCTGTTGACCGTTCTGGGCGGAAAGAAAATCGAGGCGATTCCCGTCTCATACAAGACTTCTTCGACGTCAGGCGGCTCTTTGCGGCCCCTGCTTTCCGAGTTGGGTGTAAAACCGACGCTGGGGCTTCGGCGGCAGTTGGCTGAATGGATTGCTGACAAAGAGAATCCGTTGACCGCGCGGGTGATGATGAATCGGCTGTGGCAAGAGCATTTCGGCCGCGGCATCGTGCGGTCTTCGGACAACTTCGGCCGCGCCGGCGTCCCACCGACGCACCCGGACCTCTTGGCCTGGCTGGCCCGCGATTTCATGGACGGCGGCTGGCGACTCAAGCGGATGCACAAACGGATCGTGCTGTCGCACGCCTATCAGATGTCATCGGCTGAGGACAACCCGCGTGCCCATTCCATCGATGCTGACAATGATCTCTTCTGGCGCCAAAACCTCCGCCGCCTCGATGCGGAAGCCATCCGCGACGCGGTGCTGGCCGTCAGCGGACGCCTCAATCGGACGATGGGCGGCCGGGGCTTCTTCCCAAAGCTGTCCTCAGAGGTGTTGGAGACCGAATCGAAACCCGGCTTCGGCTGGGGCGAGAGTTCGTCCGCAGAACAATCCCGCCGCAGCATCTACATCTATCTCAAGCGGACTTTAATGGTCCCCTTTCTGGAAACATTCGATTACACCAACACGGCCGAGCCGCTGGGCACGCGGCCGGTCACGACCGTCGCGCCGCAGGCCTTGCTCTTGCTTAACAGCGAGTTCGCCAACGAGCACGCCGCCGCACTGGCCGAGCGGGTGCGTCGCGAGGCGGGACCCGATCGTTCCCAGGAGATTGATCGACTTTTTCGACTCGCCCTCGGCCGCTCTCCGACGAAAAGCGAATCGACCATCGCCGCG
>CAYWOV010000809.1:0-2642 GCA_964459965.1 uncultured Planctomycetaceae bacterium
GTTGATTTCGTCCACCAGGCCGAGTTCGAGAAAACGCTGGCACAACATGGCCCCGCCCACGAGCCAGATGTTTCGAAATCGAGGCGCGAGGTTCACGTCAACTAATGTCTTGAGATCGCCCGAATAGAACTCCACGCTCTTCCTGGCAGGCGGCCAGGCTCTGCTGGTCACCACGACGGTCGGAGTATCGCCATAGGGCCAGCCCAGTTCGAGGGCGTGTGCATAGGTGCGGGAGCCGAGCACATAACAGTCGATCGTTTTGACGAAGGCCGCGGCCTCTTCGTCCGAAAGGGAAACCCCGGCTTCGTAGACGCTTCCCGTGCTCTCGAGCCAGGAGACACTGTTGTCCTTCTTTGCGATGAAACCATCCAGACTGGAAACCATGTGCAATGTCACACTTCGTCCTTTTCCATTTTCTTCGCTCGGTGACATACTTCCTCGCTTTGGCCGACATCGGTCTGCGTTAGGGTGGACTGCAACAGCGTCTTCACGCCAAGTTAATGGCAAACGGCAATCGCAAGATAGATCGCGAGCGCAACGCAGAACGCGATCCACAAGGCCGTCTTCCACTTATTGTTCGCTGGCCCATTCGTGCCGGGCCGACGGCGTGGGGCTGTGGCGACGATCAGAGCGAAGCCGAGAAATGCGGACGGGATCAGCGCCCAAGCTGGAATGATGTGCCACCCCAGATCCTCTGCGAAAATCACAACGATCATTAGCGCTATGTAACCGTAGAGCACGACTTTGGCCCACATTGGCCTGTCGTCTTTGGTCGGTTCGCTCATGCCGTCATTCTAGCGACGTGCTAAACGCCTTTTCGTACAAATCGTCAGCGCCAGACCACGCTTTCCAGCGGGCACGCATGTCTGGGATCTCAGCGTCGAATTTGGCACGCGTTTGTTCGTCCATGATGCCCTTGGCGCGGATGGAAATAAAATTCCGGTATTTGATGAGGAACGCCTCCGGGTCCGCGTCCGGACCTGCATCGCGGTCGAGGGGTTCGTTTGGCATGCCGTCATTCTACCGGCGGATTCGGCCGGCAGGCACGGGAATTCATTTTCGTGGATCCCCCCAGAAAACGAGATACCCCGATCCAAGTTGGATCTAAGGCCGCTTGGGTGCGGCAATGCCTTTGAGAGAAGACGGGGTTAGACTCAATGGCAATCTCCGCTTGAACCCTCGTGACGCCCTAAGACGCGTTCGGCATGACGAAATTACGAAGCTTCAACCGCAGTTCCGCGCTGGCGAGATTCCTCCGGCTGATCGCAATCTTCGCGGCCGCGTTGTCCGATCTGCACGCCTGCGCGCAGACGAACTCGGCGCGTCTGGCCACGCAGAATAATCCGCGCAAACCGTGGGCCATTATCCTCTGCAAATTCAGCGACCTGGCGGACTTCGAGCCTTATCCGGTGAGTTTTTATAAGGAACACTTCACCGAAGCCGGGGACGGAAAGGGGACCGAGTTCGATTATTTTCGCGAAGTGACTTACGGCAACTTGGACATGACAGGCTCGAAGGTTTTCGGTTGGTTCCTCATGCGTCAACACAGTACGCGTGAACTTCCCACGATGATATATCCGGCCGGACGATCGACGCTGCACGATTGGGGTGTCGAAATGGCAAGGGCGCACCGGATCGACTTGAGACCCTTTTATGGCGTGGCCGTGGTGTTTAACAGCTCGACCGATTCGGGATCGGCGGGCGGGCATCGCGTCGTGTTCGGCAACAAGGAGCGGAATTGGGAACCCACGTTCAATTTTCATGAATTGGGTCACGGCTTCGAGCTCAATCACTCGTGGTCGGCACGTCCCGATGTGGTCTACGGCGACCGCTGGGACATCATGAGCGCGATGAGAGTGTTCAAGTTCAAAGACAGCATGGGCAATCTCAGCGGTCCGGGAATGAATGCCTGGAATCTCCGCCGGTTGGGCTGCATTCCAAACTCTCGCGTTTTCAACATGTCCGGCAGTTCGGGCACTCGGACGATTACTTTGGCGGCGCTCAACCATCCCGAAGCGAAGGGTTCCTTGATGGCGTCCATTCGACCGGCTGGCGGAAGCCGTTCGGAGACGTACCTCATCGAGTTCCGTCGCAAGCAGGATTGGGACGCGGGCATTCCCCGCGACACCGTTCTGGTCCACGAAGTGCGGGCCAACGGAAACAGTTATCTCCTCAAAAACGAGGTGCCAACTCGTGTGAATTCGAAAATCAAACGTCCCAGCCCCTACGAATTGTTGCCGGGCCAGGTCTTCAAAATTGCCGTGCGACAATTGACGATTCGAGTGCAGAGTTTTGACGCGGAAGCCTCGACTGCCAAGGTTTCGATCACTCTGGGCCCGACAGGCAATCTGGTCGAAGACGTCCGGACGTTGGAGTGTTTCGTTCCCGAGCAAAATAAGCAGGCCCATCTCTGGGACGTGAAGTTCTCGCCGGACGGCCGTTTACTGCTGGCGGCCGGCGATGCGGGTCCGGCAGGAACCATTCACATGTGGGAAGTCGCGACGGCCAAAGAACGCCCGCCGTTGCTCCCCGGCGCAAAGGCCTGGCTGAGCAACGCGGCCTTCACGCCGGACGGTAAACAGGTCGTGGCGTGTTATTCGCAGGAAAACCGGGTCTTCACCTGGGACGCGGCCAGCGGCGAG
>CAYWOV010000810.1:0-2638 GCA_964459965.1 uncultured Planctomycetaceae bacterium
CGGCAATCCCAATTTCGACGTGACCTTCTACGTTCTCGACGCCAAGGGCCGCCATGCCGGTGTGTCCCTACTCTCGGGCGCCAAGTACGCCGTTTGCACCGAGAACGGGCCGGAAACGCTCGTTTGCGACGCACTCGTCGAGCGCAAACCCGCTGGATAGCCAATCGTGTTACTTGGCTTTGAACCGTGCCCAAGGATTGGTCTTCATTTTGCGGCGCTTGAGACCACGAACCTAGCGGCAGGCCCGGCTGCTGACTTGTGTTGATCGGTCGCGGTCGCTTGCGATCGTCGAAGTCACCGCCGAACAGGTTCCAGCCCGAGCGGAGTTTGCAGGCCTTGGTCGCTGCGCCGAGGTCCGGCGACGTCAAGTTTCGCGCGCGGCGGTAAAGAATTGATCGCGGATTTCGACGGATCCGGTTGCAACTCGAATCGGCCGCTCAGCGCGCGTGTGCGGTAAAGCGAACCCCACGGCGCGTTTACGTTCAATCGCGTGCTTTCCGCCCTCTCTTGGCACGTCTACTGCACTAAGACATTCAAGAGTTGTGCGAGCTGCCAAAAACCTCGGAACGAGGCTGGAAGCCCGGACAAGTAAGGAAAACGATGCGAAGCGGAAAGGGACAGCCATGCCGGACGGAAAGCGAAAACGGAGGCACTCGACCGATAGCGTGAAGAGAACTTGGTACGCGCGGCACCGATGCGTGCGATTTGCTCGCCGGTTCTTTGCTGTGGCCGACGCCGATTTGCTGCTCAATCAATGGCCCCGCCATTGTTTTTCATAGAAGTCCCGCGGTCGACGTTTTCGATCGCGGGACTTTCCTGGAAACGCATTCGTCCTGGGCCGCGCGCTCAGTCGACGCAAATCGCCGGTCAACGAGAGGACCGGCCATAGACAAGACTCGAAGTAAGGACACACGAAGATGACCACGACTTGGACCAATTGGACCAATCCCTCGCCGACGCCGTCTGATTGCGGTGAGGATTTGGAGATTGTCGAACGCGATACGCATGCGCGACGCATTGGAAGTCGCGAAGAATTCCGCCGGTGGCTGGAGACGATCCTCCGCGATTGTACCGAAGGACCGCCCGATCACTCCGACGGTTCGAGCTTGTCCAGCCTTTGTTCGCGGATCTGGGTGTTCGCGGTCGATTGTGCGAACCGTTATTGCCCGGAATGCCGCAAGGAACTCGGCGAGACCGCGCCGGCGGTTGTCGGCCCCGCCGCCGGCGCGGAGGGGCCCGCCAATCCGTGGGACGAGATGCTGAGCCGGTTTCGCGCGGCGTACGAATGCATGAATCGCCCGGCGGAATCGGACGCGGAGCGCCTGCAAAAGTACCTGCTAAATTTTTCATCGCGTGGTCATAAGGCGATGATCACGGAGCTGTGGACGAGGGGGTCCGCATCCTATCAGCGGCTCGCGAACCTTCGCGGCAAATACAGCGTGACGGCAAATGCCGACCGCAATGCCATCGACCGCCTGGTGGCGAAGGTCGAGACGCTATGGACCAAAGGGGGGCGAATTCGCATCAAGAAGGAGGCATCGGGACTGACACTCGAGAAGCACGAGTCGAGCGAACGCGGACCTGAAGCGTCTGGTTTTCGTCCGTCTTCGCCGTGCGATGCGGATTGTCAAACGCCCGGAGCTTTTCCGTCTGTGACCAAATCAACTTGATCGTCCTTTCCGTGGAGGTCGGATTGGTGCGCAATCCGCCCGACCTCCTGCTGCGATGTTGCCGGAGCAACCGTGCACCCCGCACAATGACCGGCCCATCGCGGACACCCCTGGGTCGTATGCCCAGGGGTGTCCTTATTTTTCAATCGGCTCGCCCGGTTTGAAGGGGATTGCCATGTTGAGTTTTCGGCACTATAAGGCGACTTGCCCATCGTGCCTCAAGCCAATCGACATCCTGCCGCCTGATTCCATCGTCGCCGAAGACCACGGCCTCGCTCACCAGTGTCCGTCCTGTCAAAAATGGTTGGCGACCTACGTTCGCCGGATCGGCTCGAGTCGGCATCCCGACGTCCGAGTGATCGAAACCAGCCTCGCGCCCGACGATCGCCTCCCGTTGCGTCGCCGCTTGACCGGGTGACCATTCCCGCCGCTGCCGGAATCAAATGGACCGGTCTTGGTCGTCCTGAACGACTTTGCCGACTGTCATACCGAGCTGTTGCAGTCGTGTCCGCAACGTGTTGCGAGAGAGGCCGAGGATTTCGGCTGCCCGCGCCTGGTGGCCGCCCACTGACGCGAGGACCTGTTCCAAGAGAACGCGGTCGACGGCAGCGTGAACCGCGTCACTAAGATTACCTGTTCGCTTTGACAGAAGGCTCCGCACGAAATGGCGAACGTCGGCAAGGTTGTCGTCTTCCGCCTCCGATGGGCCCGACAAATCTCCGTCGGAATGACCGCGCACACTCGTCGGCAGGGCCAGCGGGGTTACGACGTCGGCCATCGAATGCACGAGCGCAAACTTGACCGCACTTTCCAGCTCGCGCACGTTTCCTGGCCACTCATGCTTTTTAAGCACTTCGATCGCTTCGGGCGAGATTCCTCGCACATCGGCCATCAACTCGCGCCGGTGGCGCTTGAGAAAGTACTCGGCCAACAGCGGGATGTCGTCGGCCCGTTCACGAAGGGGCGGC
>CAYWOV010000811.1:0-2632 GCA_964459965.1 uncultured Planctomycetaceae bacterium
GGCCGCGACCACCAGGAGACGCTGAATAGCATGCACAACCTGGCGTGTGCGCGCTTTGCGCTGGGTCAACGGACCGAGGCGCTCAAGCTTTATGAAGAAGCGCTGGCTCTGCGCAAAGCGAAATTTGGCGCCAACCATCCGGAAACGGTGACTTGTATCATGGAAATGTCGGCCCTGCGGTTTCGCGATTCGCAAAAGACCGGCGACGCAGATGGCTGTCGGAAGATCGTCGAATCCTGCGAGGATCTCCGGCCGACCACTCCGGATTGGCTGTACAACCTCGCGTGTTATCGGGCTGTCACGGCCGCCCTGCTCTGTGCCGATCGCAAGGCCCCGCACAACCAGGAGCTCGCCAAAGCGGATGCCGAGCGGGCCATGGATTGGCTGAAGAAGGCCCTTGCCGCAGGCTACAAGGACACCGCCCACATCAAACGAGACAAGGACCTCGATGCGCTCCGCGATCGTGCCGATTTCCGCCAACTGCTGGAAGGATTGGCGAGCGCGAAAAAGTGAGCGTAACGGTCGTTGATGCTCCAAAGTTTGTCAACAACGCCCGCGCGCATCGCGGGAGTCGCCTTGAGCGTGCTTTCTCGGCTTTGGAACAAGGGGACAAATAAAACGAACAGGGAGTTGGAACGGGATTCATTTCCGCGGAGTCCGCGCATAAAAATAGAGAGGGCGAGAATTCTCGCCCTCTCTGCTTTTGATTGCCCGCGAAGATGAGATCGGTTACTTGCGTCCGCCGCGATTCAAAGGCTGTTCGCGGTGGTGGCTGTAGCGATCGAACTTGCCGTACTTCCGGTAGCTCCACGTCGAGACGTATTCGGGTGCGACGGTGGTCACCACAGGCTCGCAGGTCGTGCAGACAGGAGCCACGGCAACGGGCTCGCAGGTCGCACAAACCGGCGCGACGACGGGCACTTCGACGACGGGTTCGACGTAGCCGAAACCGTATCCGTAGCCGTAGCGGTAATTCCAATTGTAACGGCCCCAGTTGTAACGGCCGTCGTGACGGAAGCTGCGGTCATAGCCGCCGTGGAACTTCGACATGCCGCCGCCTTTTCCCATGGCGCCGCCTTTGGCGAACGCGTTGGAAGCGGAATTGTCGGTCCCGAGCACGCACAGCAAAGCCATCGCAGGAATTGCGATCAAAGCGATTTTGCGAAACATTTTAAAGCCCTTTTCAAGTTGGCAGATGGTTAGCGGCTTCCCCGGTTTCTGCCTTTCTCGGGGGCCGTTGATGTTGTCCACATCTTGCCAAGCGAAGGAGCGACAGATTTGTTACAGCTTTGTCACAAAGTCCTTTCAGGCCCCGTCGATGGGCTACGAGGATCGAGTTCGCGGAACCGAGATTCCGTTTTGAGCCCCGACATCGAACCCGAACGCTTCGACTCGTCGAATTGCTTCGCGCCGGCGTCGGTCTGGGTAAGTTGGCCGGCCTCAACGGCCGGGACCCTTAATTGGCCGGCCTCAATGGCCGGGGCCCGCCGGCTCGTTTAGTCCTGCCAGCCGCCCTCGTCTCTCTTCCCTCAAGCACAGCGAGCCCTCGGCTGTCGCAGACTTGTTGCCAGCGGGCGAGGACTTCTTTCGAGAGAGCCCAGAGTCGGGCCAAGACGGCATGGCCGCAGGCGGTGGGCTCGACGTCGCGACTGATGAGATCG
Organism: uncultured Planctomycetaceae bacterium; assembly: GCA_964459965.1. Classification (GTDB taxonomy): domain Bacteria; phylum Planctomycetota; class Planctomycetia; order Planctomycetales; family Planctomycetaceae; genus DASPSM01. The sequence continues at coordinate 1,662 of CAYWOV010000811.1, forward strand.
AAGGCCTCTTCGATTTCGGCGTAGAGATCCTCGCCAAAGGCGAGCGGATCGGCCGTGATTGTCCAGGGCAGGTCGGCAAAGCCTTTTTCGACAGCGTCGGTCAGCAGAGCCCATTCGTAGAGGTGCGTGTACGGGATCTGTAACAGGGTCCGGATCGGCAAGCGTCTGGAGTAGCGCTCTACGAAGTCCGTGTAGGCGCCGTGAATTGTCGTCAGTGACAATTCCTGAACGTGCAGGATGGTTTCGATCAGGTAACTTTTCGTGTGGCCCAGCTCGTGGCCGAACCAGGTGAAGCAGAACGGATCGATTTGCGGCTCGTCGCCCGCCGCGTAGGAGACGTTGAGTCCCATGACCCGCGGCAGCGTCGGATCGGAGAAGGACTGGATCATGCCATAAGCGGCTGGTGGAATTTCCCATCCCCGAACAGATGCCAGAATGCGGTCGAATTCCGAGGCGATCGAAGCTGAGTTGCGGCGGATCGCGTTCAGGATCGCGGCGGCGAGGCCGCCTGTGAGACCCGCGTGCCCGGCATCGGCAAAGGCGATCGGTTCATAACACACGTGCCAACCGGGAATTTTTCCAGCGAAGTGGAGGCGGGCGCTCACTCCGGATTGTTCGTAGCTAATCCCCCGACCGTCGATCGCGGCGTCGTTGCCGACGATCATCCGCAACCAATCGCTGCGGGGAATGATGAGCAAGTCGTGGTCGCTGCCACAACCCGCTGCGAATCGCACATCGCGGCGGGCCAGCGTCGCTGTGACGACTTCGTCGGCAAGGACCGCATTGGGCTGCTTGTCGAAACGGCCGAGTTCGATCGTCCAATCCGAAAGCGGGAACCGCAAACGGCCGTAGAGATCGGTTCGAAGCAAGATTGTTCCCTGCCAGTTCGGGTTCGCACGCATCGCAAGGGCCAGTAGCGAATTGCCTAACCGATGGGCGTGCTCCCTCGTGGAGGCGGGAAAGACGGTGGC
>CAYWOV010000812.1:0-2630 GCA_964459965.1 uncultured Planctomycetaceae bacterium
ACAGGAAGATTGGGAAATTCAGGTAATGTGAACGACGACTTTTTTGGGGTGGATCGACTTTTTTGGGGTCTTCAGCTTTCCTTTTTAATGCCCCAAGAAAGCCAAAAAAGTGTACAAAAACTGGTCACATCGCAGAGAACCGGGCGCGGGCAGGGCACGGGGTTACGGGCGGCGCAATTAGCCGCGCGGCCGCTTGCTATTCTTCTTGCCGGGAGAGCCGTCCCGACGGCGGGAAACGGGAGCGTTGGACCCGGACATTCCCTTCGCACCCGCCTCATCGGCGGCACTGAGCAACCGCTTCCAAATTGATCCAGCGGCTTCGCCCGCCCGGGCGGCGGCTTTGTTCGCGGAGCTTGGCACCATTCGCAGCGCCTTATCATCCTGCGACGCCGACGGCTCCGGCGGGGCCACCGGTTGGGGGTGCTTTTTTTTCCAGAATTCGAGGAGCTTCCGCTCCCCAATTCCCCACAGGCTCGAGGAAATGAAATACACGCACAAACCGGCCGGCACTTTGTAAAACATGACGCCCATGACGAGCGTCATGATGTTCATCATCTTGTACTGCATGGCCTGTTGTTCGTCCGTCGGCGGCGGCATGAACATCTTTTGTTGCACGACAAACAACGCCACGGTGAAGAACGGGAGCAGGTTGAAATCGGTCCAGCCGAGGTAGGGGACCGCGAACGGCAAGTGAAACAGTGCGTCGGGGGCGGCCAGGTTGTTGAAATACAAAAACGGCGCCCGCCGCAGGTCGACGGAGCTGTTGAGGGCCATCCACAGTCCGGTAAAGATCGGCAATTGCACGAATAAAGGCAGGCACCCGCTGAGCGGATTGATTTTGTGCTCCCGCCACAGCTGCATTTGTGCCTTGGCGAAGCTTTCTTTGTCGGTGCCGTATTTCTTTTTCAGTTCTTCGATGCGGGGCTGCATTTCCTTCATGCGCTGGGCTTGAGCCGTTTGCCGCAGCGAAAGGGGAAACATGCAGGCCCGGACACAAATGGTGAGGCAAATGATCGCGAGGCCGTACGGCAGTCCCAGGCCATGAAAGAAGTTCAGCAGGCCCAACATGGCCTGAGCGACGATGGGCGGGCTGAACCAACTCGAGTCGAGAATACCCTCAGCCTGGAGCGGCAGCAAAAGTTCCTTCCGCTTGGGACCGGCGAAAAGCTTGTAATGCTGAGTCACCGGTTGCTGGGGCTGCAAGACGATTGGCTTCGAGTCGAGCTGAACGCTTACGTCCGTATTCGCTTGATTGGCCGGTCGATCGAGCACCATCGGGATCGAGCGCTCGACGGTCTGGTCCTTCAATTGGTCCTCGCCGGGGACAACAAGGGCCGCGAAATACTGCACGTCGACTCCGATGTAGCGAGTCGGAGCCTTCCATTCCTGGTCCTTCTTGTTTTTCTCGTCTGAGAGGATGGCGCTGACCGTTTTGGAGGTCGCGTTGATTCCGCCGTCGGTCAGCAGAAACCCCATCTTCAAATCGCGGAATTTCCGCGTATTGTCCGCGTTTTCCAGCGGCACTCCGACAGGTCCTTGAAGCACGTAAGAGGCCGTCCGTTGAGCGGCGCCCAAGTTCTTCAGGATCACGTCGAGTTGCAGCAGATAGCCGCCCGTGTCGCTATCACGCACACGGCGCGCCTCCTTGGCTGAACCGTCGCCGGTGCCGGCCCCGTCGATCCGAATCAACGAATAGCGTTTTTCGACGACAAGCTGACCATCCGGCGAAGGGTAGCGGAAAGTCACTGCCGAATTGACACCCGCGTGAGCCGGGTCGGGAGTGACCTCTGCCACCGCCCAGTCGCGGCCGGCAACGTTCTTCTGATCCGGCGGAAACGCGGCGTCGATTTCGGGGACGTCGGTATTGAACGTTCGCTGTGCAAGAGTCATGTCTCGCTCGGCGCGGCGCAAGTTCTCTTCGGCCGTTTCCAGCGCGGTCCGGTCGTGTTCGAGCTCCGCCACGGCCGACGGATCTTTCGATTGCGCGCTGGCCTCGACCTCTTTGAACAATTGTGCGGCCGCGTCCCGTTCCGACTGTGCGGTGTTGTAGTCCTGAATAAGTTTCGGGATACGAAGGTTAAGGTCGTTTCCAACGAGGTTTAGTGGAACTTTGGCATCATTGAGCTCGCGATACCGCGGATCATTCAGTTTGAGCGAAGCGACCGATGCGCCCTTCGAGTCGATCTCGGCTTCGAGAAAGTATCCCGTGCTCGGATCGAGGCTGCCGATTTTGATCGCCTTATGGTCGAAAACGGGAATTGCTTTCGCTTTCAGCGCGGCGGCTTGCTCTTTCCCCGTCGCAGCAGGATTCTTCTCGACGGCCTTGGCCGGTTCGCTTGCGGCAACGGGCTTTTTAGTCGCTGCGTCCTTCGCGGCGGCTACGGCTGGTTTTGAGTCGGCTGGTTTTGCGTCGGCTTTGCCGGCGTCGGCAACCTTTCCTTTGTCGGGAATCGGTTTGTCAGGCTGCTGGGCGACATTCTTGCCGACCGGCTTTGGCAAGATGTGCGGCAGGACGAAGCGTTCCCAGCCGATCAGAATGGCCATCGACAGGACTAGGAACAAAATGTAGTTGCGGGTCTGCATGAATCAACGGCCGTCGCGGAGACGGTCTCCCAAAAAATTGTCGAGTT
>CAYWOV010000813.1:0-2628 GCA_964459965.1 uncultured Planctomycetaceae bacterium
AGTAGAGCACGCAGGCCGCGTCCTCAGCGATTAGGCAAACGTCGTATACTTCAACCCGAAGGTCTCGGCCACCGCACGATTCGTCACCCGGCCGCCGTACATGTTGACGGCTTCGGTGAGGCCGGGGTCGGCCGCGCAGGCGGCTTGCAGGCCCTGGTTGGCAATGCGAAGAGCGTAAGGGAAAGTCACGTTGCACAGTGCGTACGTACTCGTGCGACCAACCGCGCCGGGCATGTTCGTCACGCAGTAGTGGACGATGCCGTCAACGATGTAGGTCGGGTGCGAATGCGTGGTCGGGCGCGACGTTTCCAGGCAGCCGCCTTGATCGATCGCCACGTCGATCATCACGGCGCCTGGCTTCATCAGTTTGAGATCTTCGCGGGTTACCAGCTCGGGAGCGCGGGCGCCGGGAATCAGTACGGCACCGATGACCAGGTCGGCCCGCTGCAGCTCTTCGCGGATGTTGTGGCGATCGCTGTAGAGCGTGTTGACGTTGGGGGGCATGATGTCTTCGAGATACCGCAGCCGGTCGACGTTGATGTCGAGAATATTAACGTCGGCCTCGAAACCGGCGGCAATCTGAGCCGCGTTCTTGCCCACCACGCCGCCGCCCAGAATGGTGATGTGAGCCGGCAATACGCCGGGCACTCCACCCAGCAGAATCCCCCGGCCTTCTTGCGGCCGTTCGAGAAACTTGGCCCCTTCCTGAATGCTCATGCGCCCGGCCACTTCGCTCATCGGCGTGAGGCACGGCAGGTCGCCATGCTTGCCGCGGAGCGTTTCATAGGCGAGGGCCGTCACGCCCGTTTCGAGCACTCTCTGCGTCAGCGACGCGTCGGCCGCGAAATGCAGGTACGTGAACAGGATTTGCCCACTGCGCAACAGCGAGTACTCGCGCGGCTGAGGCTCTTTGACTTTGATGACCAACTCGGCCCGGGCGTAAATCTCGGTGGGCGAATCGACGAGTTCGGCACCATTCGTCCGATAGAGTTCATCGTTGATGCCGCTTCCCATGCCGGCACCGCGCTCAATGAGCACTTTGTGCCCGGCCCGCGTGAGTTCCTCGGCCCCGACCGGAAGGAGTGCCACGCGGTATTCGTCCTGTTTGATCTCCTTGGGAACGCCGACAATCATGTTTTGGTCCTCTTCATTGCGTGCGGAGTTCGGCGTCCGAGGTCCGGTGTCGAATTCCTGCGATGCACCACGCCGCACGCCTTTCGTCGATGAGTTATCATCGTTGTTGGATTTGATAAGACGTCATCACAATATTCGACAGGATTCTGAAGTGCCACTTGGTCTAAGTCCGGAAGAGCGCGACATCACCCGGCGGATCGTCGAGTTGGCATTGGCGGAAGATCTGGGAGCAGTCGGCGATATCACGTCGGCGGCGCTCATTCCGAAAGACATGCAGGGAAGCGTCAACGTCGTCTCACGGGCCGACGGGGTTTTGGCCGGTTTGCCTGTGGCCGAACTTGTCTTCCAAGAACTCGACGCCGCCGTGAAGTGGACCGAGCGCGTAGTGGATGGATCGCGGCTAAGGCGAGCTACGGTCGTCGCGTCGGTCGTCGGTCCGCTGCGGTCGCTGCTTGCCGGCGAGCGGACGGTGCTCAACTTTTTGATGCACTTGAGCGGCGTGGCCACGCTCACGCGACTATTCGTCGATGCGGTGGCCGGCACGAAAGCCATTATTCTCGATACGCGTAAGACGCTGCCCGGTTGGCGGCGGCTGGAAAAATATGCCGTCCGCGCTGGCGGCGGCACGAATCACCGTATGGGCCTTGCCGATGGCTGCCTGATCAAGGACAACCATCTGGCCGCCTGGAGTTCCGCAAACACTGGTCATTCCGTTGCCGCAGCCGTCGCGGCAGCGCGGTGCGCATTTCCAGCAGCCGTGCCGGTGGAGGTCGAAGTCGACACGGTCGAACAATTCGCCGACGCGCTGGCCGGCAAGCCAGACATCGTGCTCTTGGATAATATGGATGTGGCGACGCTCCGCGAGTGTGTTTCGCTTCGCGATCAGCTTGCACCGAGCGTTTTGCTGGAAGCGTCCGGCGGAATCCGCTTGGCGAACATTGCCGAGATCGCGGCAACGGGGGTCGATCGCGTCAGCGTAGGTGCGATGACTCACTCGGCTCCGGCCTTGGATTTGGCGTTTGATTGGCCATGAGTGACAAAAACTACAGCCTGGCGCTGCTCGAGATCGCCAACCTGACGCCAGCGCTGATGGTGGCCGATCGCTGTTTGAAGGCGGCCGGCGTGCGGTTGTTGGGGATTGAGAGCAGCGACAGTGCCGACCAGTGCATCAAGCTCGTCGGCCGCACGGGAGACGTCTTGCAGGCCGGCCAGGCGGGGGTCGAGTTGGCCCGCCATATGGGCAGCCGGGCCAAGCTTAGCGTGCTGCCGGCGCCGGTCGAGGCGACGCGAATTTTGGCTGATTCGGCGCCCGTTTACAGCCCCCTTTTGGGCCTTTATGATTACAGAATTCCGAAAGATATTGAGATGACCACATCCGACGCGGTTGGTTTGTTGGAAACACAAGGCTTGGTCGCGGCCCTGCATGCGACCGACGACATGCTGAAATCGTCAAATGTGACGCTCGTCGGCAAGGAGAAAATCGGCGCCGCCTAC
>CAYWOV010000814.1:0-2628 GCA_964459965.1 uncultured Planctomycetaceae bacterium
GTTGACGGCGATCTCATTGGTGAAGGCGTCGCAACTGACGCTCGAGCATTCGATCGAATCACTCTATGCACTCGACGATCCCCATTTGCTCGACTATCGCGAGAGCAAATCGCTCTTCGGCGGCGATGAATTCGTCATTGTCGCCTACGCAGATCCGCAACTGCTTTTGCCCGACCATCTCGACGCGCTGCGGATGTTCGCCTCGCGACTGAGCATTGTGCCCGGAGTCCGACAAACGAGCACGCAAAACCTGGCGGACGTCCTGTCACCCGTTACGCCGCAGGGCATGCCTCGACTCCAGCGGTTCCTCCTCTCCGCGCTGTTTCAGCAGCGCCGGTCTCAATTGCTCGAATTTGCCCGGGGCATTCTCATCGGGGCGGATAGCCAGACCACCGGCATCGTTTTGCGACTCGCCCCGGAAGATGAGACCGCGACTCCTCGTGATGAAACGATTCGCGCAATCCGCCGCCTTGCGGCCCAACACGCCGTCAACGGTGCCGAGACGCCGACCTTCGTCGTCGGCGAGCCTGTCCTCGTGCACGACATGTTTGAATACGTCGAGCAGGACGGACAGCGTCTGTTCTATGCTTCGCTGGCTCTCTTGGGATTCGTGATCTTCGCCCTGTTTCGCAGCGTGCGGTGGGTGCTGTTGTCGATCGTGCTCGTGGCCGTCACCGTCGTGTGGACCAAGGCGATCCTGGTCGTCTGTGGCATGCGGCTGAGCATGGTGAGTTCGATGCTCAATTCGCTCGTGACCATTGTGGGCGTCGCCACGGTCATGCGGCTCATGGTCTATTACAGAGAGCAGCGGTCGTCCTTCGATCCCGTTGAATCGTTTCGTAAGACGGCGACGGAACTGTCGCCTGCCATTTTCTGGACTACCGTGACCGCAGCGGCCGGTTTCGTTTCGCTCTTGTCGAGCAAGATTATTCCGGTCCGCAGCTTCGGCACGATGATGACGTTGGGAACAATGCTGGTCCTTGTCTCGGGGTCGATGCTGCTGCCGGCCGGAATGCTGTTTGGCCGTCTTGGGGCTGACATCCCGACGGGCCGCACCGAACGCCGATTGGTGGGATTTCTTGGCGGGCTCACCGGATGGGTCGAACGCCGAGGCGCGTGGATCATCGGAACCGTCGTGTTGCTTTCGGTCTGGTCCGTCGCCGGACTGGGAAAGTTGCAATTGGACACCGATTTCAGTCGCAACCTGCGCGCCAGCAGTCCGATCGTGCACGCCCTTAATTTTGTCGAGACGCAATTGGGAGGGGCAGGAACTTGGGAAGTGAACTTTCCCGCTCCGGCCGAATTGACTCCCGAGTTCCTGGATCGCGTTCGCTCGCTGGCGACAAAATTGCGGAGCCTGCCGGCCGCCCAAGGCGAGAATCCGCAACTCACGAAGGTCGTCGCGTTTACCGATCTCGTCGATCTTGTCCCCGGCAGCCTGACGAGTGCCGCCGACATTCGCCGCAAGCTCGATTTGATCAAGGCTTTCCAACCGGAATTCGAGTCGAGCCTTTACAATCCGCAGGCCGGGCGAATGCGGTTCATCTTACGAGCCAAGGAGCGGCAAGCCTCCGAGGCAAAACTCAACCTGATCGAGTCGGTCGGAGAGGCGGCGCGCGGCGAATTCCACGAAGCCAAGACGACAGGGATTTACGTCCTCTTGACGTTCCTCATCGAAGGCCTGCTGCGCGACCAGATCGTGAGCTTCGGTTTGACTGTCGTCATGGTGCTGGTGATCATGATCCTCGCATACCACAGCCTGCGAATCGGCCTGGTTTCGCTCGTGCCGAATATTTTTCCGATTCTGCTCGTCGTCGGCGCCATGGGATGGCTCGGCGTGCCGATTAACGTGGGCACCGCGATGATCGCCGCGGTGTCCATGGGCCTGACCATCGACGCGAGTATTTTTTACCTGTATGGATATCGCCGCTCGCGCGAAGCGGGTCTTTCGGTGAACGATTCGTTGCGCACCACGCATCAGGGCTTCGGTCGCGCTCTAGTTTTCGGCACGTTGGCGCTCGTGGTCGGATTTTCGGTTTTGGCACTATCGCGGTTCATTCCGCTGGTTTATTTCGGCGTGTTGGTGAGCCTTGCCATGCTCGGCGGACTAGTTGGAAATCTACTGCTACTGCCGCTGCTTTTGCCCTTGGTCGATAAAGACACCCCGCGCGGCGCGCCGTCCGCGCCGAACGGCGTCGAACGTGAGCACGACGCCGGCGAGCCTTCGTACCAATCCCCCATCTGATCGGCCCAAGAGTCTGCCGCGATGTCTGCCTCGTCCGCCCGTCGTCCGGGCAATTCCCGATTGTTGCCGATCTTGGTGATCGTGTTGGCGGCGATGCTCCGCGCCGCTGCGCTCGGAGTCGGCAGCAGCCACCTGACCGAGGACCGCGACGATTACCTTGTCGTGGCGCAGCATTACGCCAACGTCGGATTCTGGACGCCCTTCAAGGGAATTCCCAACTCTTTCCGGCCGCCATTATATCCGTTGGTGATCGCAGCCATTCTCAAAGCCGGCGGCGGCTCGGCTGCGTTGGGACTGTTGCAACTGGCGCTGGGAACGGCAACGGTTGCGCTCACCTGGCAGATCGGTCGGCAGCTGGGTCTCGGATGTTGGTCGCTTGTCGC
>CAYWOV010000815.1:0-2624 GCA_964459965.1 uncultured Planctomycetaceae bacterium
TTCCTCCGCTCGGTCTCGACCGAGTTCGGCTATATCAGCGAGCAATTCACGCGGATTGCCCTCGCCTCCCCGCGATTGTCCGCCGTCCTGCGGCACAACGAGCGGATGGTCTACGAACTGCCGCCGACCGATCAGGTGCTCGAACGGCTCAAGCTGTTCTTCGGCTCCGATCTGGCCGAGCGGCTGATCTGGGTCGAGTCGCAGACCGATTCGTCCCGCTTATGGGGCTACGTGGCCCATCCCAGCGAAAGTCGCTCGACGCGGAAGGGCCAATACCTGTTTCTCAACGGTCGCTTTATCCAGGACCGCTCGCTGCAACACGCGCTGGGCGAGGCTTATCGCGGCATTCTGATGACGGGTCGCTATCCGGTCGCGTTCCTCTTTCTGGAACTCTCGCCCGAACTGGTCGACGTTAACATCCATCCGACGAAGGCCGAAGTCCGCTTCCGTGACTCGCAGAGCCTGTACCGCCAGCTCCTTTCGACGCTCCGCACGCGGTTCCTGACGGCCGACCTCGAATCAATCGTCTCCGTTCCCGGCGGTTTGCAACTCACCACCCAACGCCCGGCCGTCGATCCCAAGCAGCAGCTCGACCTGCAACTCGATCTGGCCGCCTGGGCCAAGGACCGCTTGTCGCAATGGACACCGGCCGACGAACCGTACTTACAATTTGCACGCGAACCGCTCGCGGCCTCGCTGCCACAATTGGGTGCGGGCCTCGATTCGGTCTCGCGCATCCCTGGCTTTGCGGGGAACGCCCAACTCGGCGCACAGAATCCCGGGGCGAATCCGGCCGGATTCGATCCTGGGAATTTCGGCACGTCAACTGCGTCCCCGCCCCCAGCTTCCGGCTCTCCGGCGCGGCAGATCATGCAGGTTCATGACTGTTATCTCGTCGTCGAGACCGATGAGGGGATCACGGTGATCGACCAGCACGCGTTGCACGAGCGGGTCATGTACGAGCATCTCCGCGCCCGGGTCATCGAAGGGGCCGTCGAGTCGCAGCGAACGCTCGTCCCCCAGCCGCTGGAATTCGGCACTCGCGAGGCGGCGGCCCTCTTGGAAAACAAAGACCTGCTTAGCCAGCTCGGCTACGGCGTCGAGGAATTCGGCGGCACGACGGTCCTCTTGGCCGCTTATCCGGCCATGCTGGCCCATGCCGACCATGGGCGAATTCTTGCCGATATTGCCGACCAATTGGCAGCAGCCGGGCAGAAGCCGTCCCGGCGCGATATATTGGATAGTCTCTTGCACCTGATGGCCTGTAAGTCGGCCGTCAAGGCGGGCCAGCGCCTCAAACCGGAGGAAATGGAGAGCCTTTTGGCTCAACGCCACTTGATCGACGATGCCCATCACTGTCCGCACGGACGTCCGACGGCGCTCGTCTTGACCCGCACCGAATTGGACAGGCAATTCGGCAGGCTCGGATAGCTTCCACGACATGATCTGCGTCATCATCGGTCGGACTCGGCACAAGATGGTCGTCGCGGAGCATCGCGCGCTGGCCGAACGCGGTGCCAAACTCGTCGAACTGCGGCTCGACTGGCTCAAGAATCCCCCCGACTTACGCATCCTGCTGGCCGAGCGCCCCACGCCCGTCGTTTGCACCTGCCGGCGCCCACAGGACCAGGGCCGCTGGCGGGGAAGCGAAGAACAACGCCAGGCCCTGCTCCGCGCCGCAATTGCCGCCGGGGCCGAATACGTCGATATCGAGGCTGATATTGCGGGCAGCATCCGGCGTTACGGCAACACAAAGCGGATCGTCAGCTACCACAATTTCGAGGAGACGCCGCAGGATCTGGAGGAGATTCACGAGCGGCTCACCAAGCTCGATCCGGACATCGTGAAGATCGTCACGATGGCCAACTCGCCCATCGACTCGGTGCAGATGCTGCGTCTCGTCGCCGCCTCGAAGGTGCCAACGTTGGGATTCTGTATGGGCGAAATGGGACTGATCAGCCGCGTGCTCTGCGGCCGGTACGGAGCGCCTTTCACTTACTGCACGTTCAGTTCCGAGCGGGAGTTCGCACCGGGACAAATTTCGTTCGAGGAGATGTCGAACGTCTATCATTTCGACCGCATCGACCGCCAAACGCACATCTTTGGCGTGCTGGGCGACCCCATTAAACAAACCATGAGCCCGCTCGTACAGAACGCGGCCTTCGCGGCCGACCAGTACAACGGTATCTACCTGCCCTTGCGCGTCTTCCGCCAGGCGCTGCCCGAGACACTCGAGGAATTCAAGTGGCTCGAGATCCGCGGCTACAGCGTGACGATCCCGCACAAAGAGGCCGTCCTCGAAGAGATTCCCAACCACGACGAAATGGTGGACGAGATCGGAGCCGCCAACACCCTGTATCGTGACGCCCGCCTGCACTGGCGGGCCGCCAATACGGATTACGAGGGGGCGCTCGCCGCTCTCCGCGCCGACATGTTGGAGCGCGGCGGCGCGGAAGGCGATCTCCGCGGCAAGAAAGTATTGATCCTGGGCGCCGGCGGAGTGGCACGCGCCATCGGACTGGGCCTCGTCCGCGCCGGCTGTGGCGTGACCGTCTCCGGCCGCACACATGCCCGCACGGTCTCGCTGGCCGAACGGCTGGGCTGCCAGCAGATTCAATGGGAAA
>CAYWOV010000816.1:0-2620 GCA_964459965.1 uncultured Planctomycetaceae bacterium
GTGGTATCCGCCCAACAGCGGCACGAACGACGTGACGCCGTGGGATCCCAACGGATTGCAAACGCCCCGGGCACACGGCGACTACGACGCCAACACCGCCACAAGCTACGGCCTAATGCTGGCTTACAATCAGTTCAGCAGCAGCACGGCTCTGCAGGGTGCAAACATCGGCGGCTGGGGACGAAAAGGCGCCGACAAACTGCTGATTCTCGAAACCGACGGAATGGCGAACCAGGCCTCAACTGTGAGCACGGTGAATGCCGGCGCTTACAACTCGTATTACAACACGGCTCCGCTCGGTACGGCTTCGGCAAGCGGTGTCAGCGCGGACACGGACGCGATTAATATCGCCACCGTGCTGACCTCACTGAACACGACCTCCAATCCGATTCCCGGCTTCTCGACGGCAAGCAGCCCGGTCACGATCCAGTGCATCGTGTTCGGTGCGATCTTCGAGGCCGGAGCGGCTGGCCCCGACCAGTCGGATGCCGTCAGCCTCATGCAGTCGATCTCGACTTTGGGGAACACGGTCTTCCCGAGTTCCGCGTCCGACCCGACCAACGGCTACAAGTGGTGCATCGGCACCCTAGCGCAACGTCAGTCGAAGCTGCAACAGGCATTCGTCAACGCGATGGACAAGGAAGTGTCGATCATCCTGGTCCCGAACAACTGAGTCGATCGCGGGATACCGCGTCTTGAACCCGGCGTCGGACGTCGAATTGCGACGACCGACGCCGGATTCGCTTTTGGAGGCCGGCCGACGGGCAAGTCGATCAATTTGCGGCCGCATGGGCATGGTGATCGTGCGGATTTGCTCGGAAGGCGCCGTGATCTTGCCTCCCGCCAGCCACCACGTACGCGACGAGGTCGAGAATCTCGTCGCGCGTGAGCTTATCCAACAGGCCTTTCGGCATCATTGATGTCTTTGACCGTTGCCGGTCGACAATGTCACCCCGCCGAATGACCGTGGGCGACGCACTCGCTAACGGGTTCTCGATGATTTTGAGCGTCTCCGGCGTCTCCTCCAGCACCAGTCCCGTTACGACTTTGCCCGAACCGAGTTCGAACACGTTCGTTTGATATTTCTCGTTGATCCGAGCCGAGGGCGTGAGGATCTCGTTCAGAATGTCAGCCGGCTTCCACTTGGGATCGAGCTTAGTGAGGTCCGGACCGAACGTGTTGCCGACCCCCTGCAAGCGATGACAGGCGACGCAGTTGGCAACGGTGAAGATCTGCTTGCCGCTGCCGAAGCTGCGGCCTCCCGAACGAGTCAGCTCATCAATGGGGGCGGCAAGGTCCGCATACGTCCATTCGGTCCGCGGTCGGCGGTCCTTGAGGAGCGTGTCGCGGGGCGCGAGCCCGGCCCGAGCGACATATTTCTCCGGATCGGCGAGATAGCCGTCGAGGTCGTCGACCACATACAAAGCGCCGTACATCCGCCGCCAGTGACCGGGATAGGTGCAGACAAAAGGATAGACGCCCTGCTCGGCCGGCGCGATGAAGCTCAGCTTCTCGGTCTCACGGGGTTGGAGCAGAACGCTCGACAGCAGGACCTTTGAGTTACGTGGAACGTAGTTCTGCGCGGCAAACCCGGGCTGTTGCGCGTGGGCCTCGGAAAACAGCCCGATCTCCTCGAGCGACCCGGGCCGGACAACCACAAAATTGTGGGGCATCAGGTCGTTGTTTTCGAGCACGAATTCGATCGGCTTTCCCGGCTGAACGGCAACGACGTCCTTGTCATAAGACATCCGCTCAAAAATGGTCCCGATCTTGACCACGCGCACTCCCAATTCGCGAAGTTGTGCCCGCACGGCCTTGGCCTCGGCGGCGGGAAGGAGGGTTGAGAGTGCATCGCAGAACTCGCGCGCATCGAGCGCCGCGGGCTGAGTTCGCCGGCGCACCGGCGTTTTGCGAATTTGTTCGATCAGGACAGAGGTCAGCGGACCGGCCTCCTCCTTGGGCCACGACGCGCGCGGGATCGACTGGAGCGCGTGGATCGCTGCCGGCCGGTCGACGCCCTCACGCACGAATTGGGCCAGCTTGCGAAACGTATCGAGCTCGCGGCCGCGAATTTGCGTCAGCGCACGCATCGCGGCGCGGCGGATCTCGAACGCGGCGGCGGCCTGCGTGTCGTCCGACGACGGTGCTTGCTGCGGGGCGCGCGTTCCGCCAAATGATGGCGGCAAACCGTCGAGCAAGGGCGAGATTCTGTCATAAAGGCCCGCGCGAATGCTGGCGTCGGAAATAAAAGGAACACTCTCGACAAAGCTGAGGAGCGCGTGCGGCGCCTCTTTGCTCTCGAGAGCGAGATGCCACGCCTCGTCGGCGCTCGCATCGAAGTTGACGATCGATGCAAAGGCGAGCTGTCGCAAAACGTCGCGTTGAGCAGTAATCGCGACGTGGCGTAGTACCGATCCACTCGATTTCATTCCCTTGAGCTGGCGCATAAGATCGAATGCCACACTCGCGTCAACTGCTCCCGGGCCCTGGTCGACTGCTTGAAGTGATTGCTGAATGACTTGAGACTCTTCGATTTTCTCGAGCCGCGCCAGCGCAACGATTGTTTCTCGCCTTTGGTTGTCGGTAAGCCCGGACCGCCGAAGCAGTTCCAAAAGTGCAA
>CAYWOV010000817.1:0-2616 GCA_964459965.1 uncultured Planctomycetaceae bacterium
GCCTCGTCACGAGTGAACGCGTATGACGGCATCTGTGTGCTCAAAACCTGCGCGAGACTATCTGCCGGTTCTGGTCGCTACGATCCCGGCGGTTCACGATTTCGATCGCTCGTTGTACTTGCCGGGCTCGACGAAGCGCGATTTTCGTCTGTACCGCGACGCCGGCGCCGAGATCAAACCGAGCGATCTCAAGCGGCTGGTCGATGCGGGGATCACCACCGTCTATCTCGACGCGGCCGACTATGCCCGCTTCCAGGAAAAACTGCGCACGTCGCTCGACTCGATTGTCTCGGACGAGCGACTCCCGGTCGCACAACGGCTCGGCGTCGTCAATGAGGTTGTACGCAGCGTCCTGCGGGAAGCCTTTCATCGAGGAAATGTGGATCGCACGGTTCAAGAGACGAGCGAAATGGCCGAGCACGTCGTCGAACTCGTCTGCCGCGACGATCAACTCGTCTCGGAGCTGAATTCGGTGCTGCACTTTGATTACAGCACGTTCACTCATTCAGCCAACGTGGCTTATTACACGCTGATGTTGGCGTACGCCCTGGGCCACACGGATCGCGCCGTTCTGCGGACGATCGGCACCGGCGCATTGTTGCACGATATCGGCAAGGTGGGCATCCCCGAGCAAATCCTGCTCAAACCGGGGCCGCTTTCGCCCGAGGAGCGAAACGTGCTCTGCGGCCATCCCGCCCAGGGCCTCATCAGTCTGCGAGACCAGAAACAGCTCGAGTTCGGACAACTGATGATGGTCTATCAGCATCACGAACGAACTGACGGCAACGGCTACCCCGTGCGACTCGGCGGAAATGAAATCCATGAATGGGCGCGGATTTGCGCCGTGGCCGACGTGTTCGAGGCGCTGACGAGCGACCGTCCCTATCGGCGCGCCCTTTCCTCGAACGCCGCCCTCGATGTCATTGACCAGGGCGAACGCCAGGGCCTGGAACCGGAGTTTCTCCAATGCTGGAAAATGACATTGAAGAGAAGCTGAGCCATCGACTGGCACAGCTGGTTTGCGAAGTCGAGGTCCCGCGATCGCTCCGACACCGCCTGTCCCGTCGCGGACCACTGCCGGCGATCGGCGAAGAGCGGCGGCAAGTCACGCGTTGTGCTCGTTTGACCAAGACCTTGCTTGAGGTCACGACGACGATCAAATGCATCGATCGCCAGCCTCGAGAGTTTGCCGTCCTCGGGATCGACGTTTCGAGCGACGGAGTGGGATTTCTGCACGTCGCGCAACTGTTTCCGGGCGAGGTAGTTTCTGTCTGGTTTCCCACCGGTAAGCTGGCCTGCCGCGTGATGCGCTGCTTGAAACACAATTCAAAATGCTTTGAGATCGGAGCCACCTTCGAATCCGGCCCGCAGCCGAAGGCGTGGGTCCGCACGCTGACCGCGGAAGAGGCCCTTTCTCCCGGCGCGGGATGACGACTCTCGGGGACCGATCAGGTTTAACCGCCGAAGCTTCCGCGGTCGTCACAGTGTTTTCTCAAACAGCGTTTTCTCAAACAGCGCGGCGGAGCCGAAGCGGGTCTTTGTCACACCGATCAACGCGAAACCGCAGGCCAGGTAAAACGCCTCCGCGTGAGGATTGCCGACCACGTGGAGGGCCGATGACCCTTGGCCGCGAGCGACGTCGCCGCAGTGCTCGACCAACACGCGTCCGATGCCGCGTCGCTGCATGTCGGGCTCGACAAACAGGCCGTCCAGTTCGGTCTGGCCGTCCGTCCGGGGAAGTAAGGCGGCAAATCCGACAATGGTCCCATTCAACTCAGCGACAAAAACCCGGCCAGCCGTGATCTGCTCGAGCGGCAAGCAAATGGCATCCGGATTGCCGAGCAAGGCGTCGACGTCGCTGGCGTTGCTCAGGGAGGCCCGCAATTGCAAAGCTTCGAGGGCTTCTCGCTCCGACGGTAGCGCGAGACGAACATGAATGTCTGGCATTCCGAATTGCGTCTTTAGAACATTTCGAACTGTCCCCATAGCGACATCGGCGGATCACAGGCGCGTGATTTCGGCTGATAAATTCGAAAACCTTGTTTCACCACAAAGGCAGCAAGAAATGCGGGGGGAGTTGAAGAGAAGCAAATCGATGAAAGAGAGTTCGAGCTCACTCTTGACTCACTCCATTTCCTCTGTTGCCTCCTGTTCAATTTTCCTTGCTCTTCGCCTTACTAGGATGGCTTGTTGGTAAAGTCTCATCTGCGCGAATCAAAGCGCTCGGTGCCGCGCTACGCCAAGTGTGCCTCGATCCGCTTGTCCTATTGGCAAACGTGCCGCAATATGGTGGGCCGGCGCTCGCAAAGCCTAGCCTCGCTGGTCCCAACCTACGAGTACTGCGTTCAGAGTTATTGGGGCAATTTGAGCTGGATACATTGATCCCGAGTCCCAAAAATCCGGCCTGCAAACGGAGATAATACCATTATTGAGCATCAACAGTCGGTGGTTTCGGCAAGCGGCGGAGCAGGGTTGCATTTCGCCGGCGGGTGAACCCGAGCGACTCGTAGAGCCGCTGGGCTCGCTCGTTGGTCGGGCTGACCTCCAAGGCGATGGCGATCGCGTCGAAGGGCTTGGTCCTCTCCAGGTGTTCAAAGAATTGACGGCCGATTCCGC
>CAYWOV010000818.1:0-2614 GCA_964459965.1 uncultured Planctomycetaceae bacterium
CCTTCACCACAACAGTGAGTCCGTCCCGCGCAATCGTCCATGACACGTGCACGCGCCGGTCCCGATACGGCGGCTCCGCCGCGCGTTCCTCGACCAACTGCTGGAAGGCGACCCGATCCGACTGTTCCAAGCGGGGACTGATTTCGAGGTTGCCCCGATAAAGCGCGTTGAGCACGGCCTCCTCGACGGCCAGCCGAATTCGCAGCCGGTCTAACTCGTCCTCCAATTGCACGCAACGCAAAACCTGCTGCAGATACCCCAGCAGAAGCGGGATCAAGCTCGGATCGTTGTGCAGCACGAACGACGACTGGTTGTTGACCAGGCGGTGCATGAGCCGGGAAAGCGACCGATCTTCGCGGGACGCCGCCAAGATGCGTTTGACCGTGGAAGCGAGATCCTGGGCAAGAATTCGTTTCGGGACGTAACCAGCCGCCCCGGCGCGCAACGCGGCCAAAGCGATCTCTTCGTTGCCGCGAGCCGTCATCAGCACGACCGGCACCAGCGGGAATTCGCTTTTGAGGGCCGCGACCAATGCTAGCCCGTCCATCTCGGGCATGATCAAATCAGTCACGGTCAGGTCGGGCACGCTCGACTGGAAGCGATCGACCGCTTCTCTGCCGTTGTTGGCGTACTCGATCGCGAGCCCGCCTGCACGTTCCAACAACCCGCCGACCAGCCGGCGGTCGGCCGCGGAATCATCGACGACCAGCACTTTGGGAACGGTCCCTTCAGGCGCCACGAGACGGCCTCATACTTCGCAAGCCTACGCTGCCTTCGGTTCTGCCATCAGCATACCGTCGCCGGGTCACGGGCAAGCCGAAAACCCGGCTCGCCGGCAATATACTATGCAGACACCGTCGGAAAAGGCAGCCGCGTACGACCTACCACACCGTCCAGGCCGTTCCACGAAGATGGCAGGTTAATTCGGCGAGTCCCGCCAGCAGCATCCAGCAGGCCATTCTCCAGCACTCGCGTTGCAGGGCTGTGCGATCGGCGACGGGATGAAAAATCTCATTTCGACGCAGCAGGCTTAACCGCGGAATCCAGCGCGGAACTCGGGCACAATATTCGTCATAGCTTTCAGCGAACCGGCTCCGCATGTACCGTTCTTCGGCCGGCACGACAAACCACAAATACAACAACACGACCAGTCCCAGGCCTGCCCCGAAGACCAGGCTCTTGAGGAAGAGCCCGATACCGATGCCCATCGCGAATGTTCCCACGTAGAGCGGATTGCGACAGGCGCGATAAGGGCCGTCGTCGACGACGGTCTGTTTTTTCCGGCCCGCGATCCACAAAGTGGCCCATAAACGCAAAACCGCCCCGCCGAGAAATGCGGTCCAGGCAGCCCCGTCGATCAGCCAATCGATAGCCGACCCTTGATCGATCCACGGCCGTGACAGCGCGACGTAGGCCCAAGCCCCGCCCATGACGACAGCCGTGACCTGCATTCGATATTGATACGCCCATGAACTTTTGAGCGAAGGCCGGGCAAGCGCCTCTTGCATGGGTATTGCCAATAAGTAGGAAGACGGTCGGGCCGCGAATGTTAGCGAGAGACGCGTCCGCACGGAAGACGTTTTTTGGGGCGGGTAAAGACGGGAGATCTCAAGGAATTACTCAGCCGTTTCTGCCCGGCGTTTGGCTTTCGCCTCTTCCCAGAGTGAGGCGTAAACCTCTTTATCGAACGGCGGGCAACCAGTGGGAAACTGGCCCAGGGGATGGTTTTTGCTGCGCATCAGGTTCGTGCAATAGGAAAATGTGCGGCAGACCCGCTTTCGGTCGAGCTGCCCGTCCTCCTTGAGGCGAAGAGCAAAGTCGGGCTGAGCGAGGGCGGCGCGGCCGAGACCGGCGATTGCGACCGACCCCTCGCCGACTTGTGCCGCCGCGGCATGCAATGCGAAGTCCTGCAGCCAACTGTAACCCGATCCCACAACGGGCACTTCGGGGACAGCCGCCTGGATCGCGCCGGCGAGACGAAAATGCCGCGCGACACCCAAAAGCGGGTGCTCGGGCGCGTCGTAACCATCGGTCGGCGGATTGTCAGTTGGGCGGACGACGTGCGGATTGGAATAGGGGTTGCCCGCGGTGACGTTGAGCAATTGGACACCCCAATCGCGGAGCCAACGGGCAAACTGGACCGGCTCTCGCAGGTCTTCTCGACGGTGATCCGCCGGATCAGTGCCGAAGGCGGCCGCGAGCGGCAGGCGATGCGGACACGGTTGGCCCGTGGCGCCGCTTTCGTCACATCGATAGGGAATGCCGTCGTAGGCGTTGAAGCGGGTGGCAATTATGAGATCGGGCACTCCGTCGCGAATCCGCCCAATCACGTTACGAACGAGCCGCGTTCGATTTTCCAGGCTGCCGCCGTATTCGCCGGGACGATTTGTCGCCGCCAGCAGCTCAGACAGCAAGTAACGGTGACACTGCTTGAGATCGATAAAGTCGACGCCGATTTTCGCGGCAAGGCCTGCCGCGGTCACGTAATGGTCTTCGATTCGCTTCAGATCATCGTCGGTCAGCAATCGGTACGAGCGATCGATCGGTCGTCCCGTGATTTTGTCGATCGTGAGCGGATCGAGAATGGGATCGTGTGTTGCGAGCATCGCACGGC
>CAYWOV010000819.1:0-1290 GCA_964459965.1 uncultured Planctomycetaceae bacterium
GACTTTTTTGGGGTGGTCGCGCCTTTTTTTATGCCCCAAAAAAGCCAAAAAAGTCACCGGCACGAGCTTAATTCGGAAGGGCGAGCTCCGCGGGTTTGACACCCTTGGTGAATTTGCCGAACCCAAACGGCGTCGGTGCGTAATGGCCGACGAGTTCGACATCCGATTTGGGCGGGATCTCATTCTCCATGCCGACCGCCCAATAGCACGCGTTGACGATCAGTCGGCGAAGTCCTTCATTGCTCAGATCCTGCGAGGCGCCCATCGTTGTCGTGAAGGTGCGGGCCGTCTTGCCGGAGGGTGCCGTAAAAGGCTTGATCCAGGCCACGGGCATCATCGGATCGTTCTGCTTGCCGACAACCGGCGGATCGGTTGGGTGCATTCCGGAAAGGACTTGTCCCAGGACCAGCGACTGACAACTCGAGGGCATCGGTAATCGGACGGCGTAAACGTCGGTCGGCCCCCAAATATCTCCGTCCTTGATGCCCCGCAAGATGGGGTGATCCTGCATTCCCGGTGCAATGGTCCCGCGCGTGCTTTGGTGGCCGTGGTGGCCATGGTGGTTAATCCACGTCTCACCCAGCACCTGCCGGCCGAAGCCGCCGTCCCACTCCTTGCTTTGCCACCCATAACGCGAAAAAGTCGTCCCCGGTTTGGGGGCAAAGGCGTGAGTGGCCGTCCGCAAACCGATCACGGGCCGGCCCGATTCGACATAATCGACAACAAACCGCATCTGCTGATCGGGAAGCTCGCGGAATCGCGTGAGAATCACCATCAAGTCGGCCGTCCGCAGGGCCTCGATGCCGGGGGTGTTGTCGTGCCGGTTGGGGTCGATGCTCCCGTTGTGCGGATCAATCGAAAAAAGCACCGTGCACTTGAAGCCGTGACGCTTGGCCAGAATCTTCGCTAACTGCGGCAGGCCCTCCTCCGAGCGGTATTCCTCGTCACCGCTGACGAAGACAATGTGCTTTCCGCGACCGGGACCGGTTCCTCCGTCGAAAACGAGCCACGGCTGATCCGCCATCGCCGAAACCCCTAAGACCGCGGAAAAAACCATCGCAAGACAAGTCAACGCGAGCAATCGACGACAAGACACGGCTGCCTCATTTTCTAAGTGGGCGCTGGAATCGATTCACCGAAATTACCCTGGATCGTTTGCCCCGCCAAGGACACAGTCGCATTGAATGTCACATAAAATCGACGATCACCGTGTCGGCCACGAATCGGCCCTCGCGAGTGAACCGCACATGACCGTCGACCTCTTCCAGGAAACCGCGGCGGAGGTTTCGC
>CAYWOV010000819.1:1390-2614 GCA_964459965.1 uncultured Planctomycetaceae bacterium
CCGAAAAAAGGCAGCCCTTTCCAGTAGATCTCATTGTGACGCGAGCGGAAACCCGGCCGGGCGAAATTGGAAAGCTCATACTGCTCGAGACCGGCGGCAGGCAGGCAATCCATTGCCAACGCGTACATCTCTCTTTCGGACTCTTCCTCACACCGCTGAAGCGAGCCCTTTGTCAGTCGGCTGTAAAACGTGGTTCCCTTTTCGAACGTCAGACCATAGGTCGATACATGGGTGGGCGACAGGTCCAACGTCTCGTCCAGCGTTTCTTTCCAAAGTGCGTATGATTGGCCGGGAACGCCGAAGATCAGGTCCAAACCGATGTTCGGGATGTGGGGGCGCATCCGTTCGACGGCGGAAATGATTTCGTCGCGGCGGTGGTCGCGTTCCAACAATTTGAGGATCGCCGGATCGAACGATTGCACGCCCAGGCTCACGCGATTGACTCCGGCATTAGCCAATACGGCGATCTTTGCGTCGTCCAAACCGGCCGGGTTGGCCTCGACGCAAATCTCAGCCGCAGCGACCGGTGGAAACCACCGCAATGCCAAGTCCATCAATCTCTGTAATTGCGGCGCCGGCAGATGCGTTGGCGTGCCGCCGCCGAAGAAAAGTGTGTCGATGTCGCGCGGCTGGCGAAGCTGGGCCAGATCAACTTCCAACGCATCGAGATACGCGTCAATCAAGTCATCTCGCCGAGCCACGAGCGTGAAGTCGCAATAGCCGCACCGATGCGCGCAGAACGGCACGTGAAGATACGCGGATCGAGGTTCAGGCCATGGAGCCGACATCAGTCAGTTTCAACCATCAATTCGGAGGCAAAAACAGCGAGCCACGATGAATTGTATGCGCTATCGACGTGGCTTGCGTGCCGCGCGGGTCTTCGAGATAGTTAGGCCGCTGGTACGGCCGCCGTTGGCGGATGGATTTCATGAAATACGCACTCATCATTCCCGACGGGGCCGCCGACGAACGGCAGGAATCGCTGCGCGGGCGAACTCCGCTTGAGGCCGCCTGGACTCCGAACATGGACACGCTGGCCCGTGAAGGGATGATCGGACAGGCCGATCATGTGCCCGCGTCGATGCCCTCCGGTAGCGACGTCGGCACGATGAGTCTGTTTGGTTACGACCCGCATAAATACCACACCGGCCGAGCGCCAATCGAAGCGGCGGCTCAGGGTATCGAACTGGGTCCTCTCGATTGGGCCATTCGTTGCAATCTCGT
>CAYWOV010000820.1:0-2606 GCA_964459965.1 uncultured Planctomycetaceae bacterium
TGTGCCGACAGTTCCGCTGAAGGCGATCGTCCGCTTCGCGGGAATCACGAAAATCTTTCTCGTCGAAGAGGGCCACGCGCGAGAAGTTCAGGTTACCACCGGCGTCGCCAGCGACCAGTGGGTGGAAATCGACGGCGCCAGGCTGCCGCCGACCACTCAGGTCGTAACGAGCGGGCAGACGGTTCTCGCAAACGGCACAGCGGTCTACGTTCGAGCCCCTGCCGTGTCGACCAAGGCATCGCAGCGTGCCGGCGCGGAATTGAGAGGACCATCTCCGAAGTCTGCATCCGCCGGCCCGTCTTCACGTGGGTTTTGGTGTCGATCCCAGTCGTCTTGGGCATCGTTTCGTATGTGCTGCTCGGCGTCGATTTGTTTCCCAAGGTCGATGTTCCCGTCGTCTCCGTAACGGCAACGCTTCCCGGCGCGAGTACGGAGGAACTCGAAACGACAGTGACCCGCCCGATCGAAGAGGCGATCAACACCGTTTCCGGCGTCGACGAGTTGCGATCGGTCGTCCGCGAGGGCGTCACGACGGTCGTCGTGATGTTCGTGCTCGACAAAAACGGCGAAGTGGCCGCGCAGGAGGTGCGCGATAAAGTTTCCGCAATCGTCGATCGATTGCCGCAGGGCATGCAGCCGCCGTTGATCGACACATTCGACCTCGATGCAAGTCCCGTCATCACAGTAGGCGTCTCCGGCCGGCGCGACGTGCGGGAAGTCACGGAAATTGCCAAATACCGTATCCAGGAAATCCTGCAAACGGTGCCCGGCGTCGGGGCCGTCTTCCTCACAGGCGGCCGCACGCGGGCCATCAACGTGGTGGTGAACACCGATCAACTCGCCTCGTACGACCTGTCGATCGAGGACGTCCGCCAGGCCATTCTGCGGCAGAATCTCGAAATTCCCGGTGGAATTGTCGAACAGGGCTCCCGCGAGCTGGTCTTGCGAACGCTGGGCCGCGTCGAATCATCCGAAAAGTTCAATGACCTCATTGTGACCAACCGCAACGGCTATCCGATCCGCATTCGCGATGTGGGTCGGGCCGAAGACTCAATCGAGCAGCCGCGGAGCCTCACCCGGCTTAACGGCGAGAACGCCGTCAGCCTGTTCATTCAAAAGCAGTCGGGAACCAACACCGTCCAAGTCTCGGACGCGGTCCAACGACGGCTGGCCGAATTGAGTGCCGGTTTGCCGTCCGACATTCACATTGAGGTGATTCAGGACCAGGCCCGCTTCGTGCGAAACTCGATGCACGAAGTGAAGCTTCACTTGCTGCTGGCCGCCGTGCTGGTCTCACTCACGATCCTCTTGTTCATCCGCGACTGGCGCACCACGCTCATCGCCACGCTGGCCATCCCGACGTCGATCGTACCGACCTTTCTGTTTATGTACGCGATGGGTTTTTCGCTGAACAACATCACCATGCTCGGCCTGATCCTGGCGATCGGCATCGTGATCGATGACGCGGTCGTCGTGCACGAAAACATCTTCCGGCACATGGAAGAGGGCGGGCTCGACGCGATGAGCGCCGCGCGCCGCGGCACGCGCGAAATCGTGCTGGCCGTTTTGGCGACGAGTCTTTCGCTGGTGGTGATTTTCGTGCCGGTGGCCTTCATGGGCGGACTGGTCGGTCGCTTCTTTCGCAGCTTCGGGCTGACGGTCGCTTTTGCGGTCCTGATGAGTCTTTTCGTGTCGTTCACGCTGACTCCCATGCTGTGTGCGCACTTCCTCAAAATCGATCCTGAAGAGGCCGGCAAGGGACGCTCGAAATCCGGGTGGATCTACCGCGCGGTGGACCGGATCTACGCGCGGATGCTTGGCTGGTCGCTTCGCCATCGTTTCGCACTAGTTGTCGTCTGTCTGCTCGTTGTTGCCTCGACAATTCCGTTGGCGATGAGCCTGGGTGCCAACCTGGTGCCGCGGGACGATCAAAGCGAATTCCAGGTCTCGATCCGCACGCCGGAAGGCTACACGCTCCAACGGACCGACAATATCGTGCGAGAGATTGAGGAGCGGCTCGCCGGCTTGCCGGGAATCGAGCAGCGTTTTACGACGATTGGCAAAAAGACGGGCCGCGGCCAGGGTGACGTGACTCGGGCTTCGGTTTACCTGCGGATGAAGGGCCTGGACCAACGCAACTACAGCCAGTTCGAGGTGATGAAGCGCGCCAGGGCCATCCTGACCGAATATCCAGACCTGCGGACGGCGGTCGTCGATGTATCGGCGATCGGCGGCGGGCGCGCCGCCGAGAACGACACCCGTAATTTCAATCTCGTCCTGAAGGGGCCCGAGATAGAGAAGCTGGCCGAGTATTCCGACACGCTCAAGCACCGCCTGTCACAGATACCCGGACTGCTCGACGTCGATTCGACTCTTTCGCTGCGCAAGCCCGAATTGCAAGTCGCCATTGACCGCGACCGGGCGAGCGACCTTGGCATTCCGGTCGAAACGATTGCGACCACCCTGCGAGTGTTGGTGGGCGGAGAGGTCGTCTCGCGCTATAAGGAAGGGATCGAGCAATACGACATTTGGCTCCGCGCGGATAAGCCGTTCCGCACGTTGCCGCAGACTCTTGCAACCCTTTCGATCCCGTCGCCGAATGCCGG
>CAYWOV010000821.1:0-2602 GCA_964459965.1 uncultured Planctomycetaceae bacterium
CGTCCCGCCGCACGATGTTCGTCTGGACCATGTAACCCATGCGGACGTGGGCCACATCGCGAACGTAGACCGGTGTGTTGCCCACCGACTTGATCGGGATGTCGTTAAAGGCCGCGATTACATCGGGGCTGCTGTTGAGCTTCACGTAATATTCCGTCGGTCCGATTTTGGCCGTCCCGGCGGGAATGATCAGGTTCTGATTGTTGATCGCGTTTTGCACGTCCTGCGGAGAGAGGCCGTGGGCGTACAATTCGTTCGGTTCGAGGTCGACCATAACCTGCGGCCATTTGCCTCCCCATGGCTGCGGAACGCGGGCCCCCTGAACCGTTCCCAGACGCTGGATCACGAAATTTGCCGCATAGTCGAAGATCTGCTGCTCGCTGAGAGTCTCACTGCTGACGGCAATCTGCACGATGGGAACGCTGGTCGCGCTGTACTGCACGATGTACGGGGGATCGATGCCGGGGGGCATTACCTTGAGGATCGCCTGGCTTGTCGCCGTGACCTGAGCGACGGCCGCCTCGATCCGGGCGTGTGGATAAAAATAAATCCGGATCACGCCGACGCCGAACAGTGATTGACTCTCGATATGTTCGATGTCGTTGACGGACGTCGTCAACACGCGCTCGTTGATGAGCACGATCCGCCGTTCAATATCGTCGGCTGGCATCCCCGTGTACTGCCAGACGACGCTGACAACGGGGATATTGATTTCCGGAAAGATATCGGTCGACATGCGGAAGATGGCCAGCCCGCCAACCACCGCAATGAGCATTGCCATCACGACGAAGGTGTACGTATGGCGAAGTGCAAGTTGAACGATCCACATGAGCCGACTCCGACATTCTCTGGGCCGCCAACAGGGCTCAAGCGTGCCGCGTCTGGAAGTGGATGTTCACTAGAAGCAACCGGCGTGCCGACGTGGGAGGCGGTGGTCGACGGCCCCCCTCTCGAACCGGACGCCGATCTGCTCTTTTGCCTTGCAACAGCACTCGATCTCGAAGAGAATGCGTTGCTCGTCGCTATTGGTACTTTTGCACTTAGGTGGGACGCGGATTTCGTCGCCGGAGGTTGGTTTCGACATGGCTCACAAGAAGGGACAAGGCTCCACCCGCAACGGCCGCGATTCGCACGCACAGCGGTTGGGAGTGAAGAAGTTTGGCGGCGAAATGGTCCTCGCGGGCAATATTTTGATCCGCCAGCGGGGAACCAAATGGCATCCGGGCCGTAACGTCGGTCAGGGAAGCGACGACACGCTCTTTGCGCTGACCGCCGGCCAGGTCTTTTTCGATCGTGGCGGCCGCCGCATCAACGTTCGCCGCGCCGAGACCAACTGACAGCCCCGCACGTCATCGATCCACGTGCCGCTTGAGCTCGAATTCTCATTTGCCCGCGGCCGCGTCGAGTCCCGGCAAATTCATCGCTGCCGAAAGGCCGAGACACTTGCGGTAGCTATCGCGGACGCGATCGACGCCCAACTCTTTTGAGATCGCACGCCAGCGTTGGGCAACCCCTTTCAAGGCGGCCTCCGGAGTGGTTTTTCCCTCCAAAGCGGCGGTTAACCCGTCGGTCAATGCTTGCCGAAACTTCGGACGCCCCAGCACCGGCAGTTCGGCGGAAATATTCGCCTGCCGCAGGCTTTCGGCAGTCACTCCGTCGTAGCCGAAGAGTTCGTTGGTGCGAAGATCGGGGCTGACCCACGTTGCCGTTCCCGAGAGTTGCGACTCGCGGCACACGCTTTTGGGTGCGTTGACGAACGCCTGCTCGTAGCGGTCGAGGCTCAAAAAGCTCGCCAGGTTCCAAGCGGCGTCCGCCCGTTTGGTAGGGCTCCCCTTTGACACACCGGCCGCCAACCCAGTGAACGGGGCGAGCGTGGCGTCGTTGATCCCTTGTTCTGGCGTCGTCCACGCGTTCGACGCGTGGCTGAAAACTTGCTTCGCTCCCGGCAGCCGCGCAAATGACAGAGAGATTCCCGACGGCCGTTCGATCTTCTTCACGTCCGTTCGTCCGGGCTCAAACGCGATCGCGATCGCCGCTTTGCCGGAGAGGATCAGTCGGCGGCATTCGGCCGGAGTGAGATTCTTGCTGTCCGCCGGCAATTTTGACAGCGCGGCAACCGATTGCTCGAGCGAGCGGACAAAACCGGGCGAGTCGATCAGCGGCTCGCCTGATTCGATGTCGAAAAAGACCGAGTAACTGCCCGGACTTTTCACGGCCGGCAACGCCCGGACCAGAAACATCGTCGCGCGAAATTCGGGACCCCAAGGCTCGGCGACCGAAAGGCCCGGCGCCCATTTCGCGACCGAATCGACCAGCGTTTGATACTCATCCCATGTGCGGGGCGGTTTGAGACCTGCTTTTTCCAGCAGATCGCGACGGAGATAACACGTCAAAACGGGACACGAAAATGGAATGATCGTCGGGCTACCGCCGATCGACAAAACCCGCTCGCGCAGCCCGGCAAAAAAGTCGAGCCAATCCTTTGCCGACTCGCCTGTAATCAGCGCCGCCGGGATCAAGGCCAGGCGGTCGGCCGCGATGAATTCGCCCAGATCGGCGAATGGCAGAACAATCAAATCACCCTGCGGCAATTCTCCGCGCG
>CAYWOV010000822.1:0-2597 GCA_964459965.1 uncultured Planctomycetaceae bacterium
AAGAACTCATGGTCGGCGATCCGGCCACTCAATCGATTACCGTCAGTAACCCGGGTACGGGCATCGCTCATAACGTGATGATCGAAGCTCGGATCACGAAAGGTCTCGAACATCCCCACGGCGAACGGCTGACGATCCAAGTTGGGTCGCTCAATCCAGGCGAAACGCGGCTCGTCCGCCTTCCCCTGGTTGCCGTCGCGGGGGGGCCGCAGGCGATCAAAATCCACGCCTCGGCCTCGGGCGATCTGCAGCGCGAGCTAACGACGAGCATCACGGTTGTTGCTCCTAGCGTGAAAGTCGCCGCCGAAGGGCCGAGTTTTCGCTACGTGGGCTGCAAAGCGGCCTACGTTGTCACGGTCTCCAGCGACGGAGCCCCTTCGAACAATGTGCATGTGACGCACACGCTGCCAGAAGGCTTCCGGTTCGTGAGTGCCGACAAAGGCGGCGAGTTCGACGAGGCGACGCACACGGTCAGCTGGTTTATCGGCCATCTGGAACTCAAGGAGACCGCCCACCTGAAAGTCGAACTCATGACCACGGCAATCGGCACCCACGCCCACAAGTTTGTCGCCGTCGCCGAACAGGGGGCCCGCTCCGAAGCGAAGCTGGAAACGGTCGTCGACGGAATGGCGTCGCCGGAAATCGAAATCATCGCGCAGAACAATCCGGTCGCGGTCGGCGTGGAGACGGCCTATGAAATCCACGTGCGAAACGACGGGACGAAAGCCGCCGAAAACGTGGGAGTTGGCTGCGAGCTGCCCGAAGCGGTGGACATTCTTCGGGCCGAGGGGGCGACCACGGGAGTCCTGTCGACAACCGAAAAGGGCGTCTTGGCGTTTCATCCGATTCCGCGAATCGAGCCCGGCAAGACGGCCATCTACCGCGTGTATGTGCGCGGGAACAAGGCCGGCAACCACCGATTCCGCGTGCGTTTGATCGCCGATTCGATCAAGGAACCGCTGGTTTCGGACGAAATCGCAAAATTCTATACGGAGTGACCGCTCAACTCTGGAGGAGTTCCGCTCGGAACACGGCCCGCGAATGCGGGCCGTTTTGTTTTTTGTGGTCGAGTGAAGAGTGTCGATATCAGGTCATCAGCGGATGGCCTGCCAAAGTGGCGGGCCGAGGATGAACAGGCCGACAGTCACTGCACCGATCGACGCCAGCAGCACGGCTCCGGCCGCCGCATCTTTCGCAATCCGCGCCGCCTGACTCAGCTCGGGCGAGACGACATTCACGATTTCTTCGAGCGCCGTATTGCCCGCTTCCGCGGCGAGAACGACCGCAATCGTGAGGACGAGCATCGCCCACTGCGACGGTGGAAGTTTTAAGACACCTGCTGTGATTAGAGTTACAGTGCCGATCGCGCACTGGATCTTGGCGTTCCGCTGCGTGCCGATAACATGGCCGATTCCGCGAAACGCGTCGCGGAAACTGAGAAACAATGATCGGCGTGACATGGAAAATCCCGGTCAATTCAATAGATCTTGATCACTTGAGGCATCACGACGGACGCGGAGATGGCGGATGTTCAGTGCCGTCGAGAGTCTGGAAACGGGAGATGTTTTGCCGTTTCACTGATCTGACGGCCTGCATGGCGACTATCATAGTGGAACTGACTGACGGGATCGCCATGAACGGTTCGCTTGCCATTGAAACCCGAGACTTGTCGAAAACCTATCGCGACGGCTGGTTTGGCCGACGACGCGTGCCGGCCCTCAATGGCGTTTCGCTCGGCGTCATGCGCGGCGAAATCTTCGGCCTATTGGGGCCGAACGGCGCCGGAAAGACGACGCTCATTAAGGTTCTGCTTGGCTTGGTGCACAAGACGGCCGGCGAAGCCGAGCTGCTGGGCCGGCCGGCCGGCGACATCGAGGCGCGCCGTCATATCGGCTATCTGCCCGAACAACACCGGATTCCTCACCACCTCACCGGTAACACGGCGCTCGAGTATTACGGCCGGTTGAGCAACATGTCGATGTCCGACGTGCGGCGACGGCGGCCCGAATTATTGGAGCTCGTCGGGCTACGGCGGTGGGGCAAAACTTTAGTCCGCAAGTATTCCAAAGGGATGATGCAGCGGCTTGGACTGGCCCAGGCCATGCTCCACGATCCGGAACTGCTGATTCTCGACGAGCCAACTGACGGCGTCGATCCGGTGGGGCGTGCTGAGATCCGCGACATTCTCGGCCGGCTCAAGAGCCAGGGCAAAACCTTCTTCCTGAACAGCCACCTGCTGCAGGAAATCGAGCTGGTTTGCGACCGTGTGGCCATCCTGGGTAACGGAAAGGTCAGGCGAATGGATTCGGTCGAGGCCATTCGCCGGCTCACATCGCCCGAGGCGGTCTTCACCCTGCGAGCAGACGACTCCAGCGTGCGCAGGCTGCTGAATGGTCGAAAAATTATCGATTCGCAAAGCGTCGATCCGGAACATATTCGCGTCTCGGTCGACGCGACCGACCAGGCGGATCTCGACGCGTGCATCGATGTTCTGCGCCAGGGCGGAATCAGCATCGCCGCCGTCGGCCGCCGGCAATTGACGCTGGAACAGGCCTTTCTGGAGCTTGTCCTCGGAGACGAAAAGCCTCGATGACGCC
>CAYWOV010000823.1:0-2595 GCA_964459965.1 uncultured Planctomycetaceae bacterium
GGCGTCGGCACGGTGCAGACTCCGTGATCGATCCGCACCTGCCCGCGGCCAGTGGGCACCCGGCTCGCGACGATCTGATCGGCGCCAAGCACGTCGAAACCAACGGCCGCACCAACGATGTCGACGATCGAATCGATCGCGCCGACTTCGTGAAAATGGATTTTGTCGATTGTTGTACCGTGCACCCGCGCTTCGGCTTCGGCGACGGCGCCAAAGATCCGCCGGGCGAGGTCCCGCTGGCTTGGCGTGAGGCCGTCTGCCCGATCGATGATGGCGTGGATATCCGCGAGGTGTCGGTGCGCGTGCTGCTCGGGATGCTCGATTCGCACGCTCGTCGCCCGGAAGCCCTCTTTCATCACGGTCTGCGTGATGAGCTTGACGCCGCTTAGCCCAAGGGAATCGACGGCCGCCCGAATGATCGCCGAATCGACCCCCGCGTCGATCAAGGCGCCGAGGGTCATGTCGCCGCTAATTCCGGTGGAACAGTCGAGATAGGCGATCCGCACGGCGGCTTCTTTCGGTTAGGGGCGACGGATTTTATCCCCCGCCTCCGTGCGGACCAAGGTCAACCGACAAGCTTAATCAGCGGTCTGGGTTCGTGCGACCGGCTCGCCTCACGCCCCGTCGGCCGATTCACGGCGAGCGGGCTCGTCGACCTCGGGAGGAGCTTCCTCCGACTTCGGTTTGTGCATCACGAACGTGCCCGGGCTGAGCTGGGGGGTCGTCTTGTGCTGATCGATGATGGTTCGCAGATGGCTGGCGTCCATCACTTCGCATTCCAAAAGCTCGCGGGACATCTGCTCGAGCACCGCCCGCCGGTTGGTGAGGATCTCGAAGACCGTCTTGCCGCAGGTGTCGACGATCCGCCGGACTTCGAGGTCGATCTCGCGAATCGTCTCCTCACTATGCACGGAATCGTTCGGCACGTCGGTGCCAAGGAACGGCGAGCGGACGCGTTCGCTGTAACGCACGCGGCCCAGTTTCGCGCTCATGCCAAACTCCGTCACCATGCTGCGGGCAATGTCGCTGGCTTGCTGAAGATCGCGCTGGGCCCCCGTCGATGTCTCCTGAAAGACAATTTCTTCCGCGTTGATGCCCCCTAAGAGAACGCAGATTTTGTTCTGCAGCTCGGTCTGGGTGAACAGCCGGCGGTCGTCCTCGGGCCGGCTCATCGTGTAACCGAGCGCCCCCATGCCGCGAGGAATGATCGAAATCTTGTGCACGGGGTCGGTATTCGGCAGGCTGCAAGCGACGAGCGCGTGGCCGCATTCGTGGTAGGCGACGCGGAGTTTTTCCTCTTCGTGGATGATCCGCGTCTGCTTTTCGAGCCCGGCGATAACGCGTTCGATCCCCTCCTCGAATTCCGCCATCGTGACAAACGATTTATTTCCTCGTGCCGCCAGCAAGGCTGCCTCGTTGACCAGATTCGCCAGATCGGCACCGACAAAACCCGGCGTCAATTTGGCGATCCACTGCAGTTCGACCTTGTCGTCCATTTTGATGCGAGCGGCGTGCACCTTGAGAATCGCTTCGCGGCCTTTGATGTCGGGCCGATCGACGAGCACGTGCCGGTCGAATCGCCCGGGTCGCAGCAGGGCCGGATCGAGAGTTTCGGGCCGGTTCGAGGCGCCCATCACGATCACGCTCTGATCGGAGGAAAAGCCGTCCATCTCGACCAACAGGGCGTTGAGTGTCTGCTCCCGTTCGTCGTGCCCGCCCGAAGCGCCGCTGCCGCGAACTTTGCCGAGCGCGTCGAGTTCGTCGATGAAGATGATGCTCGGGGAGCGGCTGGCGGCCTGATGGAACATGTCCCGCACGCGGGCCGCGCCGACGCCGACATACATTTCCACGAAATCCGAACCGGAGAGGCTGAAAAACGGAACGCCTGCTTCCCCGGCGACGGCTTTGGCTAGCAGCGTCTTTCCCGTTCCGGGGGGGCCGACCAAGAGCACGCCGCGCGGAATTCGGCCTCCGAGTGCTTTGTATTTTCCCGGAGTGCGGAGGAATTCGACCACCTCGCGGAGCTCGTTCACCGCTTCATCAATACCGGCGGCATCCGTGAAGGTGATGTCGATGTCTTCCTGTGCGTAAAGCCGGCCGCGGCTGCGGCCGAACGACATGGCCGCGCCCGTTCCGATCATCCGCCGCAGGAAGTACATCATGATCACCAGGATCGCGATGCCGGGGATCCAGGGGAGCAGGTTCCACCAATCGGGAGGCGGCTCGGCATAGCCGTAGCGAATGTGTTTGTCATTGAAGAGCCTTGTCAGCTCGGCCTCTTTTTCCGCTCCCATCATGTACGTCGGGACCGAGGTCATTTGGACCGGCTTGGCTTCCTCGCCGCTGGTGCCGTGTTTTGTGGACGGCTGATTCTGAAAGCGAAGGTAGCCCGGCGAGATTGTCAAATCATAGACGTTCGTGGGCGTGTAGGTGCCGTCTTGAATGCCGGCCTCGAATTCGCCCAGCGTAAGCAGTTTTCCCTTGTGCTCGTTATTCACAAAGAAATAGGCGAGCAACACGGCTGCGAGGCCGACGGCCAGCCACAACAGCACATTGGCCGTCTGCGGTCGATCGCCTCGACGGGGAGAATTCGGT
>CAYWOV010000824.1:0-2591 GCA_964459965.1 uncultured Planctomycetaceae bacterium
CGTGCGTCATCGAGATGCCGAGGCTCGTGCCGAAGAGCGACTGCTCGATGTCGTGCGTGGCAAGGGCATTGCCCGCGAACAGGACATTGACGAAGCCGTGGCGGATGAGGTGGCTCAAATAGTCGCGGCTGCCCGTGTGGACGACGGCGGGGCCGGCCACGATGAGGATTTTTCCGCTGCCGCGGCGCGAATCCTGCATGGCGGCGGCCACGTCGCGGACGGTGATACCCTTCGGCTTTTCGCTGGAGACGTTACTGTTCATGAAGCCGAACGAATCGCGGCCGGCCGTGTCGCGTTCGGTCGGCAAGACTCGCGTGCCGGCGCGGCCCACGACGATCTGGTCACCGTGCCGCACTTCGATCATCGGAATGCAGGAGGCGTGCAACCGCTCGGCATCGACCACGATGCCGCAGTCCATCTCCTGGCGGTCGACTCGAAGCCAGGTTCCCTTGAGGCGAATCTGCGTATCCTGGTTGGTCGTGGAATAAAAGCCTTCGGGAAATGCGCCGTCCATGTCGGCCGGAACGAGTCGGCAGTCTTGCTGGTGCAAGGGGACCGCGCCGTGGCGTCCGATGGCCGTCAGCAGTTGTTCCAGGTGCTCGGGTGTCGTCGCGATCACCCGCAGTTGAGCGTAGCTGGCGTCGTTGCGTCGCTGGCCGACGCGGATTTCGCGGATCTCGAAGCGGCCACCCAGGGCCATGATTTCGTCGAGCACCTTGGGCAGGATCAGGCTATCGATGATATGCCCGACGATTTCGACGTCCTCGACGTAGGAAGGGGCGGCGGTCGTCGGTTCAGGCGGCGCGGCGGAAATCGATGCGTCCATTGGCTCGTTCCCTTCGTCGATTGTTTCGAGACCGGCTTTAGTCCTTCGTAGGGCCAGCTGGCGGCTTGCCCTTGTGATTAGTTGGATTCGAGCGGGTATCCGGCATTCTTCCAACCGCCAAAACCGCCGTCCATGGAGATCACGTTGGTGTAGCCCATCTCCTGCAGGTTCTTAGCTGCCAAAGCAGAGCGATATCCACCGCCGCAATAAAGGACAATGGGGGCGGCCGGGTCGGGGATCGTTTTTTCGATGTCGCGCTCCATGACGCCCTTGCCGAGATGGATCGCGTGCGGAAGATGGCCGGCGTTCCACTCGCTGTCTTCGCGGACGTCGACCAGGTGAAACGGTTCGCCGCGATCGAGTCGTGCTTTGACGTCCTGCACCGTGCACTCGGTGACTTTCCTCTTCGCCTCCTGAACGAGCGTCAGGAATCTGGCAGCGTGTTGTTTTCCCATCGGTGTCCTCGAAACGGAATGAAAGACGCGGCACCCTCAGTCGAGCCGCAAGCATTGAATCAAGACTTTACCCCACTGCCTTCAAGAACTGATTAATCGCCGTATTGACCGCGTTGGAGTTCTCCATCGGCGACATGTGGCCGGCGTTCGGAATTTCAACGAATTGGGAGCCGCGGATTGCATGGGCGACGGTCCGCATTTCCGCTGCGGGCGTGATCTTGTCGTCCTCGCCGCAGATGAGGAGAGTCGGGACGTCGACGCTAGCCAGCATTGGCGTGCAATGGGGACGCTCGGCCATGCCGCGTAAAGTGGCCGCAATGGCGGCCGGGCTGTTGCCGAGGATCATGGCGCGCAGCTCGGACACGATCTCGGGGCGACTCTCGGCAGTTTTTGGCGAGACGAGCCGCGACAGCATGGCGTCCGCTGCCGCGCTCGGGCCGAGAGTCAAAACCTGCTCGGCTAGCTTGAGCCGACCGGCGGCTGCCTCCGGTGTGTCACCGGCCGCCCGCGTGTCGCACAGAATGAGGGCCTTCACCTGGGCGCGGAATTTACGCAAGAATTGCCAGGCCACGTAACCGCCCATCGAGAGACCGCAAAAAATAACCGGTCGATCCACATTGATTGCCTGCAGAATGGCGTGCAGGTCGTCGGCGAAGGCTTCCATCGTCAACTTGCTCGTCGCAGTCGCGGCGGTCATGTTGCTCTCGCCGAAACCGCGCAAGTCGGGAGCGACGGCGCGGCAAGTCTGCCCGAAGGCATCGATCTGGCTTTGCCACATCGAATGATTCAGTGGAAAGCCGTGCACAAATAGAATCGGCACGCCTTTGCCCTGAGCCAGGACGCCGATCGTCCCATTGGGAACCGCGATGTGTTGCATGACGCATCCCTGATGTGTCTTGCCCCGAAATCTCGGACATTCTCCCGAAAACGGCAGACGAAATTGTCGGCACGCCCCGTCTCACTCGAAGGTCTGCCGCAATCTCGTGTGCTCCATTCGGGGGCGAGCGCCGTTATGATAACGACCGTCGCAGCGCCGCCATATGAGCGGCACAGCCCTTCTCTTGCCACTTAATAATTTCGCGTAAAGGCCCCTATGGATACGTTGTTGGAACGGTTCGCCCGCTATGCCCGGCTCGACACCCAGGCCAGCGAATTCGGCACGTCGTACCCGAGTACGGCCAAACAGCTCGAATTGTGCCGGATGCTGGTCCGCGAATGCACCGAGATCGGCCTTAGGGACGTCGCGATGAGCGAATTCGGCGTCGTGACGGCGAGCTTGCCTGCGACCGTGAAACACGCGGCGCCCGCCA
>CAYWOV010000825.1:0-2586 GCA_964459965.1 uncultured Planctomycetaceae bacterium
ATGCGTGTTGACTGTCGCGCCTTCCGACGGTCCGCCGGCTTCTTCCAACTCTGCCGCTCCCGTGGAAGCTCCGCGTCCCGCCACCAAGCCGTGACCGGCGCACGGTCGCGATGCCCGCTTCGGACAGGATTTCTCGTCTATCAAATGCTCCTGGCCACGGGGGCGACCGATCCGCGCTCAATTTCAAAATTCCCGGTTGACTCTCCCGTTGCGGGAGGCTGTATCCTTCGTTTCGTCCTAGCGCCCATTGACTTGGTGGCCCCATGCAAGATCGCAGTCTCTATACGATCGGCGAGTTCTCGAAGGTGACCGGCCTGACGGTCAAGACGCTCCGCTTCTATCACGAAGAGGGCGTTTTGAAACCCACCGCGATCGACGAGCAGACCGGCTATCGCTATTACGATGACCGCAAAATCGAAGCTGCGAAGATCATCACCGAACTTCGCCGGCTTGATTTTTCGCTCGCGGATATCGGCGAGATCCTGCGGTCTTGTGCGGATGACGCCGATCTATTCGACTCACTCGAGCAGAAGCGGCGGACGATTGAGGACAGGATGCGGCACGATCGACTGATTTCGCAGCGTCTCGATCAAATCATTTCACACGAACGGGAGATACGCAGAACAATGCAACAGGCACCCTTCGAAGTCCAACAGAAAGACCTGGAACCAATGCTGATCGCCGGAATTCGCATGAAGGGAAAATACAGCGACTGCGGCAGGGGCTTCGCTCAAATCAGCAACCGATACGGCCGCCACATCTGCGGCAAGGCGTTTCTCCTGCATTATGACGCGGAGCATCGAGAGGACGACGCCAATTTCGAGGCGTGCATGCCGATCCGCAGAGGAACGCCGGCCGACGGGATCTCAATTCGCGAACTTCCGGGCGGCAAATGTCTCGCGCTTGTCCATGTCGGTCCCTACGACGAGATGGGTCGCTCCTACGGGAAAATATTCAAATACATCAATGCGAAAGGCGACCAGGTCGAAATGCCGACGCGCGAAGTGTACTTGAAAGGACCCGGAATGATCTTCAAAGGGAACCCGAAGAAGTATCTCACGGAGATTCAGATGTTGGTGCGATGATCAAACTCAATCGGTGGTCGAGTGGCCGTCGAGTCCTCCGCCGCGCCCTGCCAGCCTGGCAACAGTCGCGGTCAAATTGTCAGGCTGAATCGGTTTGGACACGTGCACGGAGAAGCCAACTTTCAATGATTGCACCCGGTCTTCCGGTCGAGCGAAGGCGGTGAGAGCGATGGCAGGCACTTTGCCGCCGCGAGCCGGGCCCAGCGCCCGGATGCGGCGCAAGAGTTCGTAGCCGTCGACTTCCGGCATTCCGATGTCGCTGATCAAAATATCCGGCCTGCCCGTTTCGACCAAGGGCATGGCCTCTGCGGCGGAAGAGGCGGTCACCACATCGGCGTGACACTCTGCGAGCACAAATTTAATCAGTCGACACGCGTCAGGCTCGTCATCCACGACGAGCACCTTCAGGCCGGTGAGGTCGACCGTCCCGGAGTCGGCAGCGCCGCCGAAAGCCGAAGGGCGGTCCAACAAAAACGCCCGATCCGTCCGCTCGGCCGAAGGGGCAAGGGGCAGAGTCACGGTGAACGTCGCCCCCTTTCCGTCCCCTTCGCTTTCGACGCACACGCTTCCCCAGTGCAGCTCAACCAACTGCTTGACAATTGCGAGCCCGATTCCCAGACCGCTGTGTTTCCGTCGAATCGACGAGTCGGCTTGGCGAAAACGGTCGAAAACAAATAGGAGAAAATCGGCAGGAATTCCCATGCCGCTGTCCGCCACTGAGATTTCAATTTGCGAGCCGACTCGCCTCAGGGCAACTTCGACCGTTCCACCTGCGGGCGTGAATTTGACGGCATTACTCAGCAGGTTCCACACAACCTGCTGCATGCGATTGGCGTCTCCGCGGAGCGGACCGGTAATCGGGTCAAGTCGTCTTGAAAGGCGAATTTGTTTGGCTTCGGCCGTTGGCTGGATCGTTTCGATCGCTGCCTCGATGAACGTCACGGGCGAGAGTCGCTGCATATCGAGCCGAAGTTTTCCCGAGATGATCGAGCTCATATCGAGCAAGTCTTCGACGAGCTTTGTCTGCGCGCGGGCGTTGCGCTCGATCGTCTCCAATCCCTGGGCCATATCGGATTCAGTGATCCTGCCGCTGGAAAGAACGTGCGCCCATCCCAAGATCGCGGTCAGCGGCGTCCGCAATTCATGCGAAAGCGTGGCCAGAAACTCGTCTTTCATCCGACTCGCGCGCTCGGCCGCACTCCGCGCTGTGCGTTCGCTCGCCAGTAACTGCGTTTTTTCCTCTTCTGCTTGCTTCCTCTCCGACACATCCCGCAGGATGACCAAGATGCCTTGCTCTCCCCGCCACGGAACGAGTGCGGCAGTCGCCTCGACGGGCACGCGCGAGCCGTCAAATCGCAACCATTCTTCGGGAGCGGCCGGCAAGCTCTGCCCGATTTCTTTCAGCTTTCGAGGTCGTGCCGCGACGCTCTCTCTTGATTCCGGCGCGGCCAACTCGATCGGAGACCGGCCCAACAGGTCTTGCACACCTTTCGCGCAAAAA
>CAYWOV010000826.1:0-2583 GCA_964459965.1 uncultured Planctomycetaceae bacterium
GGCCGCAAGTTCTCCTTGCCGCAACCGGGCCAGCGATCGGTTGAATTGAACGGCCGCCAGTTGCGGAGCGACCCTCAGCGCACGTCCATAACCGGCGATTGCTCGGTGGAAATCGCCCAGGTCTTCGTAAAGGTTTCCCACGGCGATATGAGCGGCCGTGAAATCGTGGCGGAGAGTGATGGCACGCAAGCAACAAGCGACCGCTTCGGAATAGTCTCCTGTATCCCGGTACGTTAGTCCCAGGTTGTAGTGCGCGTCGGCAAATTGAGGCGAGAGTTCGATCGCCTGCTCGTGGCAACGGCGAGATTCCTCGATCTCGCGCGTCTCTCGAAGGGCCTCTCCCAGGCCGGTCCAGGCGGCGGCATTTTGGGGATCGTGCTCGACGGAGGAACGGAAGGCTTCGACCGCCTCGCGAAATTCGCCCGCGTCCAAGTGGGCGTTGCCGAGATTGAAGCGGACCTCGGCAGACGCCGGATTGAGCTCGGCCGCCCGGCGAAGCGCTTCGATCGCCTCGGCGGCGCGTCCCAGCGAACGCAGCGCGATGCCGAGATTGCTGTGGTAGGAGGCGCAGCCACCGTTAATCGCGATTGCCCGACGAATCCGCTGAATCGCCGCTTCGTGATCGCCGCGTTGATGGGCGACCACCCCCAGGAGGTGCAATGCGTTAGCATTCAAGGGTTCCGATTCAACTGCTGCCTCGTAAAGCGCGGCCGCTTCGTCCAGCCGTCCCGCCTTGTGGAGGGCGACACCGTCTTGCAACATCTCGGCCGTGCTAATTGTCGCTGATGCCATCGTCGCACCGTGAAGCCAAGGGTTCTCTTCCCTATAGATCGTCTCCCCACGGTAAAAAGCATCAGTTCGATCCAACCGGCAAATTGCGATAACTCATCGCAGTTCAGCCAGTTTCCCCGAACGCTTGCGGCCACCGGCGTCAAAGATGTCCTCTGCTCCGGCACGCATATTTCAGACGCATAAAACGCGATCGGCGTCACCCGTGAATGCCACGGGGACGCCGATCGTGATTCGTCTTCAATTTTTCCGAGAGAACCCCGGCAAGTCGCGGGGCGACTCAGACTAGCTCAAGAGCTTGAGGACAGCTTGCGGCGTTTGGTTGGCAATGGCCAAGACCGAAATGCCGGACTGTTCCAGGATTTGAGCCCGTGTCATGTTGGCCGTTTCCTGGGCGAAGTTCGTGTCCAGGATATCGCTTTGGGCCTGCGACACGTTTTCCAGAGCGCTATTGAGCGTCGCGATATTCGTGTTGATGACGTTCGACTGCAAAGCACCGATGTCGCCGCTCAGGGTAGAGACCTGGTTGAGCGCTTCGTTGATCACGGACACCAGTGTCGCGCCCGGTGTCGACGGGCCGACGCTCGAAAGGCTGAGTGAGCCTCCCGAACCGAGTTGGTAGAGCTTGCCATCGGCACCCCCCAGCGTCGCCGTGTTGACGGCAGGGATCCCGAGGTTGATCTGTCCCGAAAGGTTGGCCTCCTGACCAATCTGAAACACCGAACCGCCACCAGTGACAGTGATAGCTGCCGTCGTATTGGCGACGTTGTCGGCCGCGTTGAACGTGATCGATCCCGACAGCGTCTGGCTGGTGATGGAGGCTGTGAGTCCGTTACCAACTGCCTGCTCGCCATTGATTGTGGCAACGATGTCTGTTCCTGCACTGCGATCGGACGCCGTTCCACCGACGGAGCCTGCGTTGGTTGCAAACGTACCGGACAAGACGTTGACTCCGACGAACTGTGTCGAGCCAAAATCCTGGCTCTGCAGCGTTAAACTCCCGTTCGTACCGCCCGTCTCCGTCTTGCTCGTGCCGGCGGCGGCGATTTTGCCGGCACCGCTGCCTTCGAGGGTGACGCTGACGAACCCGCTGCTGTTGGCGCTGGAACCGATCAGAGCCTTGACCTCGCTCGCGGTTGACGTGACAGCTGCCGCGGAGTTGGTTCCGAGCGTAATTGTCAGCGTGACCGAGTTCGATGTCGACGTGCTGGCAACCGACAGGTTCTGATTGGCGGCCGCCGTTGCGAATTTGATGGTGACCGGTTGGGTTTGCACCCCTTTGTCCGGGTTCGTGGCCTCACTCTGTGTATCGGTGAAGACCAATCCGTTGTTCGAACCGGCTGTGCCGAACGTCGCCGTTCCGTAGACCGCGGCCGTCTTGGTTGCCACGACACCCGTGGCGCTCGTGACAGCGTTGATGGCGGTTTTGATATCCGAAAGCGAGCTTCCCTGGCCCAGGCTCACGACGTCGGTCCCGCCCGTTCCGGAGAGTTCAAGCGTCGTGTTGGAAGACAACCCGCCGGAGACAAAGCCGTAGAACAGCTGTCCTTGGGTCGCCGCGGTGGTGACGTTGGCGTTCAAAGTGACGGTCGGAGTGCCGGAGAAAGCAACGCTGCTGAGCTGATAGCTGTTGATCTTCGCCGCATTGGCGGAGGTGATCTGAGTGTTGTACGCCTGGCTGCCATCGATAAGTCCTTCGCCAGCGAACGTCGTGTTCGC
Organism: uncultured Planctomycetaceae bacterium; assembly: GCA_964459965.1. Taxonomy (GTDB): domain Bacteria; phylum Planctomycetota; class Planctomycetia; order Planctomycetales; family Planctomycetaceae; genus DASPSM01. The sequence goes on from CAYWOV010000826.1 coordinate 2,509, forward strand.
CGAAACGGTATTGATGGCGGAAAGGGCCTGATCGATCTGGTTCTGGTTGGCCTGCTGCTCGTCTGGAGTGAGGCC
>CAYWOV010000827.1:0-2582 GCA_964459965.1 uncultured Planctomycetaceae bacterium
GCGGGCGGCGAACTATGGCCGCGGCAACTGGTCTGGATCGCCTTGGCGACCGCGGCGATGTTCGCGGGCATGCTCTGGCATTATCGATTTCTGCGGGAAGTCAGCTATCCGCTCTTCTTCAGTTGTCTCGTGCTGCTGGGCCTCGTCTATCTCACGCCGCTTAGGAATGGTGCCCACCGTTGGATTCCGCTGGGACTTTTCGACTTCCAGCCGTCGGAACTGACAAAGCTCGCGTTTATCATCGCCTTGTCGAATTATTTGATTCACCGCCGAAATTACCGCGCCCTCTCAGGGCTGCTCGTCCCATTCGTCATCGCGCTCGTTCCGGTCGCCTTGATTCTTCGCGAACCCGACCTGGGGACTTCGCTCGTCTTTCTACCCGTCCTGTTCTCGATGCTCTTCGCGGCCGGCGCGCGACCTCGCCACCTGGCTTTGATGCTCATGCTCGGAGCGGCCGTGACACCGCTGTTGTGGATGGGAATGAGCGCCGAGCAGAAGTCGCGAATCGTCACGCTCTTCGTGCAGCGTGACGGCGGGCCGACGCCGACGGGCGACGGTTATCACCTGCACCAATCCAAGCAGGTCCTGGCACTCGGAGGCGTCCGCGGCAGCCAGTTCAGCGGCACAATGCTCGACGATCCGCAAGCCTACCACCTGCCGGCGTCCCGAACCGATTTTGTCTTTTGCCTTGTGGGCGAGCGCTTCGGCCTCATCGGCGGCTGTGCCACTCTGCTGCTCTACCTGTTGCTGTTCGCATCGGGTCTGCGGATCGCCGCCGGCACGCGGGAACCGTTCGGCCGCCTGCTGGCCGTCGGCGTCGTCGCGTTGATTGCCACGCAGACGATCATCAACACGGGCATGACGGTCGGCCTGATGCCGGTCACCGGCATCACGCTCCCCTTGATCAGCCACGGCGGCTCGAGCCTGCTGACGACCGCACTGGCGTTGGGATTTCTCCTCAACGTTGGCATGCGCCCCGGCTACGAAATGACGGCCGACCCGTTCCGCTTCGCCAACGGAACGTGAGCCGGAGGTCTTAGAGTGCGACCATCATCAACACAGGATCTCGCCGAGAATCCGGCGGCAGCCAGGCGCGTCGCCGCGCTGGGCCGCTCGCCCCGCCAAATGCAATAGCGAGACTTGTCGTTCGCAAACCGGCATCGCCGTTCCAGCCGCAGGGATCTCGGGGACAAGCCGTGCGGAAATCGCACGAATCAATGCCTCGACTCCTTCTCCAGTCTTCGAGGAAACAGGGTGCCAGCCGCGCGCGATGTGGCCATTCAACGCCGGCAGGTCGCATTTGTGCGCGACGACAATCGCCTGCGGAAAGCTGGCCAATAGAGTTCGATCGTCCTCGCCCGCTGGGCTGCTGATATCGATCAAGACAACTTGCAAATCGGCTTCCGCCAGCGCATCGCGTGCCCGTTCGATTCCCGCCGCTTCGAGCGGTTCGGAGCCCTCTCTCAGCCCGGCCGTGTCGGAGAATTCGATCGGCCAGCCGTCGATCGCGGTCGTCGCGGTTACCACATCGCGGGTGGTCCCCGGTTGATCGAACACGATCGACCGCGTGTAGCCGAGCAGGGCATTCGTCAGGCTCGATTTGCCGACGTTCGGCCGACCGGCCAAAACGACCTTCCAGGGACGTGTCAGATGCAAACCGAAATCGGCCCAGCGGAGCAGGGCGTTGATCCGGTGCTCGATCGATGCCAAATCGCCTTCCGATTCGAGCGATTCCAGTTTCGCTCGCAGCAATCCATTGGACTGTTCCAGCACGATCTCGGCCGTGCGTCGCGTCGTGGCGTGTGCCAGCGCTTCCAAGAGTTCAGCTTCCAGCACGCCTTGAGTGATCCGCACCATTTCCTGCCAAGGCGTTACCAGACAGCCGGCGTTTGCAAGATCGCCAAGAATTCGCGTGGCGGCCGCCTCTCCGCCGTGGCAATGAATCTCGAGCGTATGCTCCTCAATGACGCAAACCACAACGTCTTCCGCCGCATCGGCTCCCCATTGGCCGAAGATCACGCGGCCTGTCGGCGCAGCGCTGAGCGGTTTTCCGTTGACGGCCCGGAACGGAAGTGAATCGGCTCCCGGCCAATGTCGAATGTCCGCTCGCACGCGAATTGTCGCGACGGCTCCGCGACCCCGCGGCGTCCACAGCGAAGCGAGTGGTCTTTGCTCGCCGTCCGCAACGTCTCGCCGCGTCACTGACCGACTCGCGAGAGATGCTCGACGACAACGGCCAATCCTTGCAGCGAGAGGCACGGTTCCCAGCGGGCTTCCGGCAACTCGGGTGCGGCTAGTGGAGCACCGCCGCCAGTCAGCAGGACAAGCGGAGTCGCCGACCAGCGAGCACTCAACAGTTTCACCAATTCGCGAATCGCGCCGACTTGGCCCCATAAGAGCCCGCTGCGCAGAGCTTCCCGCGTGCTGGTTCCCAAGGGCTCGTGCGATTCATTGCACATCTCGTCGACCGTCACAAACGGCAAGAGCGCCGTATATTGGTGGAGCGCGCGCGCACACAATTCAAATCCCGGCAGGATCGAGCCCCCTTCAAACGCACCGTCGGGCGAAATCGCATCGACGGT
>CAYWOV010000828.1:0-2577 GCA_964459965.1 uncultured Planctomycetaceae bacterium
GGGCCCACAACTGGCACTGCTTCGGCGATTTGGAGCGTCAGCCTTACGCGGCGATCTACACCACGCTCGGCTGTCCCTACCACTGCACGTTCTGCTGCATCCAGGCCCCGTTCAAGAGCGGCGAAAAGGAACTCGGCCTGAAAGAGACGGCCAACAGCTACCGGTATTGGAGCCCCAAGCTGGTCGGCGACGAGTTGGAAAAACTGGCCGGCATGGGCGTACGAAACGTCAAGATCGCCGACGAGATGTTCGTGCTCAACAAGAAGCACGTGTTGGGAATCTGTGACGAAATCATTTCACGCAAGCTCGACTTCAATATCTGGGCCTACGCCCGTATCGATACCGTGAAAGAGGGCATGCTGCCCAAGCTCAAGCAGGCGGGCTTCAACTGGCTGGCTTTCGGCATCGAGGCGGCGAACTCCCGCGTGCAAGCCGACGTCGACAAGCGGTTCGACGAACAAGACGTCTACGACACGGTCGCAAAGACAAAGGCAGCCGGGATCAACATTATCGGCAATTTCATCTTCGGCCTTCCCGAGGATGACGAAGCCAGCATGCGGGAAACGCTCGACATGGCCCTGCGCCTCAATTGCGAGTTCGCCAACCTCTACTCGGCCATGGCCTACCCCGGTTCGCCCCTTTACAACATGGCCCTTCTGCAAAACTGGGAGCTGCCCGAGCGGTGGTCGGGCTATTCGCAGCACTCGGTCGACTCGAAACCGCTGCGGACAAAATATCTGACGTCGGCTGAAGTTTTGAAATTCCGCGATGAAGCGTTCCAGACGTACTTCCAAGCACCCAGCTTTCTGAACATGGTTCGCGAAAAATTCGGACCCGAGACGGTGGACCATATCCGCCATATGACGGGGCACAAATTAGTCCGTCAGAACCGGCCTCGTCCGGCTCTTGCGTCAGCCTAAACCCCGCCTCGACGTTTGCCAGTGGGACCGCCATGACACAACCCGTTTTGCTGCGAGATAACCGCCGCCTCTCTTACGCCGAGATGGCGCGGGCCAAGGCCATTTGCGACGAAGCGGTCGCCTGGGTCAAGAATCGCGACGCGTACCTGGAAGAGCACTCGGTCGACCGGCTGTTCGCCCTGCCCGACGCGAATTGGTCGTACGATTCGCCGAACGAATTCGTGCTGCTCTTCCGCCGCATCTGCGAAGCAAACCCGCAAACGCTGGCCCATTTCCGCGGCCTCTCGCAGGTCTTCAGCGGCTACAACCTGTATCACGTCTGCAACGGCTACGGACTTTCGGCCGCGGCGATGGATCTTTCGTCCGATCTAGACGAAGAGATCGAGGAGCGGCTGGAAAAGCATAACCAGCCGCACATCGACGACTGGCGGCAGATGACTCAGGGCATTCCGAGGCGATTTTTCTTCAACCCGCCGCCCGTCATGGGCGAGGTGGGCCACGAGGTCGACGGCGTGATCGTCAACAGCGACACGTGCACCTATCAGGAGCGCGTCAATCTGATTTACACCTCGGGACTTGCCGATTGGCTGGATGAACGACTCGAGATGCAGGGCGATCTCCGCATCTGCGAGATCGGCGGCGGCTATGGCGCTTTATGCCACTGGTTCAAGCAGGCTTATCCGTCAGCATCGTACACGATCGTCGACCTGCCCGAGTCGCTGCTCTTCGCCAGGCTTTACATGTCGTTGACACGGCCCGACCTCGTGACGACCGCCGGCCTCGCCAAGGCGACGCATGGGGTTCGCTTCGTGCCGAACTACATGGCCCAACAACTGACCGAGCCGTTCGATTTGGTGATCAACACGCTCTCGATGAGCGAAATGAGCGAGTACCAGATCAAACAGTACGCAGCGATGATGAAACATCACTGGCTGGCTGATCGCGGGCTGTTCTTCGAGCAGAACCAGGACAATCGGCCCGGCGGCTTACAGTGTGCCGAGAGCGTGCTCAAGCCCGAGTTTCCCGAGCACGCCGCGCTGCGGTCCTACCGCGGTCGCCCGAGCAACGGCTCGCCCAATATCTGGTCGCTGGCGCCAATTCGCCTGCGGGCGAAACGCATTGGCAGCCCACGACGGAACGGGCCCGAGCAAGCCGGCGCCCAGTCGGACGACGTGCAGCCGGAAGCATCCGCGCCTCGCACGCGGCCCTTGATGAACCGACTGGCCTCGCGGCTCCGAGTCTTCTAAGCATCGCGGTCGACAATCCGGGGGGATTCATGCAACACACGATTTTGTTGAAAGACAATCGGCGCCTGTCTGACCGCGAGCTGTTAACAGCCCGGTCGATCTGCGACGAGGCGGTCGAATGGGTTCAAGAGCGGCCGGAGTACATTCGACGCCACGGCATCGATCCGCGGTTCGCTCTGCCGGATGCGAACTGGTCGTACGATGCGCCCAACGAATTCGTGCAATTATTTCGCCGCGTCGCCGAGGGTGACCGGCAGACGTTGAGCCACATGCGCGGGCTGGCCCCCGTCTTCAGTGGCTACAACCTCTACCAGGTCCAATGCAGCGAAGGCCTGATTGCCGCCGACCTCGAGTTCGGCGAGGAGTTGAACCGTCAGATCGAGGTACGGCTCAACAAGTGCAACGAAATC
>CAYWOV010000829.1:0-2575 GCA_964459965.1 uncultured Planctomycetaceae bacterium
CGCCGCAAGTTCGTCGAGCCGTTGCCTGTCTCCGACGAAAGCCGCGCGCTCGGCGCCAAAGTGATCGCGGTCTCGATGATGTTGTGCCGTCTGTGCGTTGTACGCTTCCTGGTCGTTCCGCAGAGTCAAGAGGTCAGCTTCGTAGTTCTCTCTCGCCTGGCGGACGGCCGCTGCTTGGAGATCGAGACCTTCCTTCTCCCGATGCATTCGCTCTGTCAAAGCGTCAAGCTTCGCCCTGTCGTCGGCCAATGCGGCGCGGTCGGTACAAAGCCTTGCATTTTCGTCTCGAAGTGCTGCAGACTGAGCGTTGAGCTGTTCCTGCTCCGTTCGCAATGTCGCGAGGATCGCGTCGCATTGTTCTCTGTCTTGCCGGACAGCCGCGCGTTGTGCCTCGAGTTCTTGTTTCTCCCGCTGTAACCCCTCTTTCAAAGTGTCGAACCGAGTCCTTTCATCGACAAAGACGGCGAGGTCAGCGGACAGCCTGTCATCTTCTCGTCGTTGTGCTGTCGATTGAGCGTTGAGCTCTTCCTGCGCCTTTCGCAAGACCGCGAGGTCCGCCTCGTATTGTTCTCTTTCTCGTCGCACGGTTGCGAGGTGCGCCTCGTGCTCCTGGTTCGCGCGCTCCAACGTTGCCGCCAGCACATCAAGCCGTTTTCTGTCATCGTCGAGCAGAACACGGTCCGCACCGAATTGTTCCCGGTCTCCTCGAAGTACGGCGAGCTGGGTCTCGATGGCTTCTCTTTCCGCCCGCAAGAGAGCACGGTCCGCTTCGCATTGGTCCCTGTCGCGGCGAGCCGCCAAGGAGTGAGCGTCGATCTGGTCCTTTTGGTGGGCCAACTCAGCCGCCCGGGCCTCGTATGTTTCCCTTTCCTTCCGCAAGGCGGCCCGATCCGACGCGATTTGTTCGAGGTCTTGTTGAACGGTGGCCGTCTGGGCGGCGAGTCGCTCTTTATCGTGTTGAAGGATGAGCCGCTCGCCCTCGACGATTCGACGGAGTTCATGGTGGCCGGTGACTTTTTCCTGTTCGGCAGTCAGCGATGACCAATCAGCATCGAGCTGGTGCTTGAGCCGGATCAGCTCGCCACGCTCCGCCTCGACACGCGTTCGTTCCCGCTCGAGTTCCTCGCGGTCGATCCGAATCGATTCGGTCGCGCGGGTGCTTGCTTCGTGCGTGGCCTTCAGACGCTTCTCTTCGGCCGCGACGAACTCGGATCGATCACGAATCTCGGCTTCGCGGCGCTGAACCACGTCCTCCCGTCCCGCGATCGCGTCAACGGCTCTCTGGTGCTCGTCACCGGCGGTGTCCAAGCGTGATTGGCGTTGGTCGAGCGTTGCAGCACGCCGATCCAGATCATCGACCAACTGCTTAATCTCGCCCGCACGCGAGTCCAGTTGCGATTGGAGCAATTCCAGCTCCGATCGGGTCGAACGCAGGGCCTCGCGGTCCGAATCGAGTGTTGATCGGTCAAGTCGCAGGGCGTCACGCTCGCCGTCGACCGCCGTTCGTTCCGTATCGATCGACGCACGCGCGGCGATCAATTCCGATTTGTCGCTGCCGATGCGCTCGCGGTCCGCGGATAATTCGAGTCTTTCGTCGGCAAGCTGTTTCCGCTGCGTTTCCAATTCGTCGCGCAGACGGGTGAGCTCGTCACGTTCCACGTCGAGCGAGCGACGCAGTTCGTCCACTTGGGCCGCTTGTTGCGTGGCGGAAGCGGTCGGAACGACGGCGGGAGCGCGAAACCGCAGCTCAAGCTGGCCTTCCGAGGCGTCGGACCCGCGTTCGAGAGTGGTCTCGACCCGGGCCTGGAAGGATCCGATTTCAAGCATGTCGCCGTCGCCAAGGGTGCCGACGGCGATTGGCTGCGAATTGAGCCAGGTCCCCTGGCCGGTCCGCAAATCGCGAACGCGAAGGCGGCCCGAATGGACCGTGATCAGGCAGTGGACCGCGGAGATTCGCGGGCCGACAAGCTGAATGTTGCAGCCCGGCAAGGAACCCACCAACGTCGCCGGCCGCAGGACGTCTTTGACCACAGTCCGGCCGTTCCGGCTGGCGATATTCAGGTGGGCCGATGAAGTCGAATAGTCACTCGCGTCCGCACGAGAAGTCAGGTTCGTTTCAATGTGACATTCAAAATCGCCAACGCGTAGCACGTCCCGGTCGGACAGCGAGGCCACATCGACCCGCCGACCGTTCAGCCACGTCCCGCTCCGGGTGCGAAGGTCATAAAGCAGCAGGTCGCCCGCTTCGACGGTAATCGCACAATGGGCCGGACCGATCCCTGTCCCAACCAATTGGATATTGCACTGCTCCATCGTGCCGACGAGCGTCGTTGGACGCAGCACGTCTTTGATCGCCGTCGAGCCGTCCGGGACCTTAATGCGAAGCCGAGCGAACACTTCCGGCGGACTGCCGCTGTCTTGCGGTTTAATCTCCGGTGCGTTCGATCGATCGCGTTCCACGTTTTCTCGTGCTTCCCGGATCACTCTGAGGTGAATTGTGGGACGAAACTCAAGCTCAGACGGAGCCTGAGTTGGCTCCTGAGCAATGACAAGAGCTGCATCAAGAATACCCGGT
>CAYWOV010000830.1:0-2575 GCA_964459965.1 uncultured Planctomycetaceae bacterium
TGCGGCACCGGATCACACCGCTGCCAGCAGCGGTGCGCAATCGAAGACTGGCGACCAGGCACCAAAAGCGGCATCGCCGCCACCGAACGCCGACAACGCCAAAAAGGGGCCCATCCTCACCGCGCAGTCGAAAGGCGATTCGGAAGCGGCCCCGTTTCCAGCCTTAGACGACGAGCCCGGCTCGTCGAACAGCAAGCCCGCCACACCCAAGGCCGGACCGAAGCCGCCTCAAACGGCTCAGAACGATTCCGCGCCGCATCCGGATCCGTTCCCCGTTGACCAGGCAAAGGAAGTGCCGCTTGCCAAGCCGTCCGAGCCAAAAGCGGCGGACGTCAAACCGCGCGCGAAGCCACCCGAAGTGACGATTGAGAAGCGAACCGCCGGTCCCAAATTGGCCGATTTGCCAGCGCCGACGACGACTCCGTCGGTTCCGCATCCCTCGAGCGACATCCACCCTGAGGCCGGATCGGACTTTCAGGGGGACGGCACAGTTGGCGAGCAGGCGCCCCTGGGACCGCAGCGTCCGCAACTGAATATCGAAAAGGTCGCGCCCCAAAACGCGCTGATTGGACAGCCGCTGATTTATTCGATTCTTGTCAAGAACGTAGGCAGCAGCGAAGCACACGACGTTGTAGTCGAGGACCGCATTCCGAAAGGCACCAAGCTTTCCGGGACCATCCCGCGGGCCGAATTGACCGGCAAAAAACTGGTCTGGCGGATCGGCAACCTTGCCCCGAGCGAACAGCGAAAGATATCCATTCGCGTCATCCCGCTTGAAGCGGGGGAAATTGGCAGTGTTGCGACGGTGAACTTTGTGTCGGAAGCGGCGGCCGAAACGGTCGTCACCGCTCCGCGCCTCGAATTCGAACTGTCGGCCCCCAAGGACGTCAAACTGGGTACCGCCGTCCCGTTTCATTTCAAGGTTAAGAACGTTGGCACGGGCGAAGCACGAGGCGTGGTTATCCGCGATTTGATTCCGGAAGGACTCGCGCACGGTGCGGGCAACGACTTGGAATACGAAGTCGGACGCCTGCCCGCCGGCAAATTCAAGGAACTGACGCTTGAACTCAAGGCAATCAAGATCGGCCAGACGGTCAATCGAGCGCTCGTCATCGGCGAAGGCGGACTTTCAGTGCGGGCCGAGGCGGCCATTGAGATCACCGGATCGAAGCTCGTCCTGACGCGGAGCGGTCCGCCGCGGCGATACCTCGGCCGGCCCGCCGTTTATGCCAATACGATTGTGAACGAATCGAAATCCGAAGTGGAAGGAGTCGTCGCCGTCGAAACGGTTCCCCCGGGAATGGAGTTTGCCGGAGCGACGCATGGCGGCCAGTTCAACGAGGGGACGCGCACCATCGCCTGGCGGATCGAGCGAATGCTTCCCAATGAAACTTGCATCGTAAAGTCGAAGCTGATTCCGAAGGCCACTGGGACGCAGGCGGGCACCGTGCGAGTGTCGGTCCCCAATGGCGAACCGGCGGAAGCGATGACGCAAACGATTGTCGAGGGCTTCGCGGCCCTGGGTGTCGACGTTGCCGGTGCTGAGGGTCCGGTCGACGTGGGCGAAAAAGTCATCTTGCGCGTCAACGCGCGGAACAAGGGAACCATCGCTGCGACGAATGTCATGGTGACGATCGATATCCCCGAGCAATTGACGATTTTATCGGTCCGTGGTCCAGGGTCGCATACGCAGTCGACCAATCAGGTGCAGTTCGGACCGATTCCGACGCTCGAAGGCCGCACCGCCGCCACCTGCGAAGTGGTGCTGCAAGCCAACAAACGGGGCGACAGCCGAATCCGCGTCAGCCTGCGGGCCGACCAGGTGGACAAGCCATTGACGCGTGAAGAGTCGGTGCTGGTCCTCTCGGAATCGTCGGAGCCTCTCGCTAATGAGGCTACGAGCACTCCGATGTCCCGTTGAGAGCCTGATTTTTGTCCACGTTTTCCATCTCGTGGCCGCTCGATCGAGACTGGAAGCGATCTAGCGACGGCGAGTGGCCGCGACCGGAATCGCCCTGGGCGTCGCAGCGTCAACGATGACGCGAGCGCCGGGTTCCACGGGGGCCACGGGTCGCTGCAGCAGACGAGTCGCTTCGGCGAGCACGAAATTAACGTCCATGAACGGCTCCGCGCCTTCGTCGTGCCAGCGCACAAATCCGTTCGCGTCGATCACGAACGTGCCGTGAAGCGCAATGCGCTCGAAGTTGTCGAAAGCCCGGTACGACTGAAACGCCTCATTCTTGGGATCAGCGACCATCAAGAAGGGAAACTTCTTTTTGCCATAATCGGCGAGAGATTTCTTGACGCCCGCCACATCATCGGTGCTGACGGCAATCACTGTGAATCCCGCCTCCGCGAATTGCGTGGCTTTCTTGGCAAATGTGTCGAGTTGCTGAATGCAATGGGGACAGCCGCGCCCAAGGAAAAAGAGCATGATTATCGGTTTGCCGTGAAATTCGGCTAAGGTGTGCGTGCGTCCGTCGGCGTCCTGAAGTTTCCAATCGGGTGCCTGCCACGGACGCCACAGGAGGGGTCCCAAGGAGGGCAGGGAGTGCCGATTCGCCAGCGTCTTGTT
>CAYWOV010000831.1:0-2573 GCA_964459965.1 uncultured Planctomycetaceae bacterium
CCTACGTCGGCAGACCCGGAGCACAACTCGATTTTGGCGGTCCACGACGCGTTCAGTGATTCGTTCCGCGGACTGTTGCCAAATGTGCTGACCGGAAAGGCCCTCGTTTCCCCGGCTGGATAAGCGTAAGCAAAGATTCCGGCTTCACCGGGTCGTTGAGTTGGGGGTCGAGCTAGCCGTCGTATGCCTGTTCCGGCGGAATGACCGGCATCCGATCCTGCACGGTCTGCAGCGAAATGAGCGGCTGCGGTTTCACACGATGTGTTAACCAACACGGCGCCGGAAGGAAATCGTAGTAAGTCTGTCAGTCCATGATTTCGCGAATCGGTCGGCCGAACTCCAATTCGAGACGCTTGTGCCCGGGGACTTCTAGTTTATGCGGGGACAGGCCCAGGAGCGTCAGGAGCGTGGCGTGGATGTCGGTGACGTAGTGGGGATTCTCCACCGCGTGGAAGCCGATTTCATCGGTCGCTCCGTGGACGATTCCACGCTTGAGGCCCCCGCCTGCCATCCAGATGGAAAAGCCATAGGGATGATGGTCGCGGCCATCGCGGCTCTGCGAGCCGGGTGTCCGGCCGAATTCCGTCGCGAAGACGACGATCGTCTCGTCGAGCAAGCCGCGGCGTTTGAGGTCGGTCAACAGTCCGGCCACGGGACGGTCGACCTGTCGGCCGAGGCCCGTGTGATTGTTCTTGAGCGCGGCGTGCGCGTCCCACGCGCCGGCCGCCCCGTCGCCGTGCATAATCTGCACGAACCGCACGCCCTGTTCGACCAATCGGCGAGCAGCCAGAAGCTGCATGCCGAACGGACGCGTCGCGTCTTCGTCAAATCCATATAAAGCCTGCGTCTCCCGGGTCTCGCTGTCAAAGTTGAGGATCCGCGGGATGGCGGTCTGCATGCGGAAGGCCAGTTCGTAGGCCTTGATGCGGGCCGCAAGCGCCGCGTCGTCCGGATGTTGGACCGCGCTCAGGCGATTCAACTTCCCCACGAGACCGAACATCTCCCGGTGCAACGCGGGCGGAGTATCGATTTCTGGCCGCGAAAACATCAACGGTTCTCTCTGATGGACCTCGAGAGGCACGGCGTCGAATGCCGGACCCAGATAGTGGCCGTCGCGCGTATCGAAAAACCGCGGCCCCATCGTGATGAACTTCGGCAAGTTTTCGTTGAGCGTCCCCAAGCCCCATGCGGTCCATGCGCCGATCGTGGGAAAACTGCCGTCGAGCATGTGCCGCCCCGAGTGGAATTGGACCTGGGCGCCGTGATTGTCGTCGGTCGTCCACATCGAGCGAATGATGGCCAGGTCGTCGACGCAGCGGCCCACGTGCGGAAAGAAATCGCTGACCGGGATGCCGCTTGCCCCGCACCGCCGAAACTGCGTCTGCAGCGGCAAAATCGTATTTCGCTGCTGGCCGTTGGCGTCGTTCACCACGACCACCCGCACTTTCCGCAGCCTTTCGGGATCTTGCACGCTGTAATAGGGGCTCTCGGCGATCGTCTTGCCCGCGTAGCGGTCGATCTCCGGCTTGGGATCGAACGTCTCCAGATGGCTGAATCCGCCGCGCATGAAGAGCCAGATGACGTTCTTCGCGCGGGGCGGCCGATCGGGCAAGCCGATCTTTGGAAGGGCCGTCTCCTCGGCACGGAGCATGCCTTCCAGCGCCATCGCGCCGAATCCCAGCCCAGACCAAAGAAAATGCCGCCGCGACAAACAGGAAACACGCGAAGCCAGGTCGAGGTTCGTGGGTCTGCCAATGCTCCTTTCGCTCGCGTCAGAGTTTGGCGTCATGGGCAAGGTCCTCGAGTGTTTCAGCGAACAGTGAGGAAATCGTTGTGATTGAACAGAGCCACCACGAACGACTCGAGCGCCCGCCGATCGCGATTCGGTTTGGCGGGCAACAGTGATTCCGCCTGATGCAGAAAGTCCAGGCATGCAACTTGTTCATCGGGCGTCGCCTCTCGCGAGACGATCGAGCGGAATGCGCTCTGAACCAGCATCTTCGCTCGCGCCGCTTTCGGAGAGACCGTTATTTGACGTTCGAGGTGGGCCGCAAGTTTGGCGGCCATTTGCAGCGTGACCCGGCTGTTGGCCAGCGCCAGCGCCTGCTGCGGAAGCACGCTTTCGTCGCGCCGGTAGCATTGCAGGACGTCGGCCGCGTCGAAAGTCGACAAGAACCGTTCATGAAGGTCCATCGATTGTGTGAAATACAGGCTCCGCCGCGGGGACATTTCCAGGGTTGGATCGACCGTCGGCCCACCGAGACGTTCGTCGAGCGCGCCGGCGAGGTAGAAAATGCCGTCGCGAATCTGCTCCGCTTCCAGCCGTGACGCCGCAAATTTCCAGCAGAAGACATTTTCCGGATCGTTGTGCCGAGTCGCCGCATCGCCACGGTTCCCGTCGCTGGCACGGCGATAGGCCTGCGACGTGACGATCAAACGGTGCAGCCGCTTGAGGTTCCACCCGTGGTCCATAAAATCGTTCGCGAGCCAGTCGAGCAATTCCTTCTCCGGCGGGGGCGGGCTTCGCAGTCCAAAATCGGCCACGGATTCAACCAAGGGGCGGTTCATGTGCC
>CAYWOV010000832.1:0-2570 GCA_964459965.1 uncultured Planctomycetaceae bacterium
GCACGTCGACTTCCAGCCGCAGCCGCTTGAGCATCTCCTTGGCGTCGACGCCGAATCGCTGTTCCTCGTCGATAATCAAGAGCCCCAGGTCCTTGAAGCGGATATCTTTTTGGACCAGCCGGTGCGTGCCGACGACAATGTCGACCTCGCCACCTTCCATTCCCACGAGCGCCCGCTGCTGCTGGGCCCGGGTGCAAAAGCGTGAAAGAACCTGCACGTTGAACGGGAATTCGGCCATCCGCTCGCAAAACGTGCGGTAATGCTGTTCGGCAAGAATGGTGGTGGGGACGAGAATGGCGACTTGTCGGCCCGCCTCGACGGCTTTGAAGGCCGCCCGCATGGCCACCTCCGTCTTTCCATAACCGACGTCTCCGCAAAGCAACCGGTCCATCGGCCGCGGGTGCTGCATGTCCCGCTTGACGTCGGCGATCGCGGCGACCTGGTCCTTGGTTTCCGTGTATGGGAAAGCCGCCTCGAATTCCTGCTGCCAGTGGCTGTCCGCCGGAAAGGCGATACCGGGACGCGAATCGCGCTGGGCCTGCATCTGAATCATGTCGCTCGCCAGATCGAGCACCGCGTGGGCCACGCGCTCCTTTTTTTTGGCCCATGTCGTCGTTCCCAGCTTGGAAAGCTGCGGCGTCGCCTTGCTGGCCCCGACGTATTTTTGCACCAGGTCAATCAACGATATGGGAACGAAAAGCCGAACGGCGTCGGCAAATTCGAGGATGAGATGCTCTTCCTTCTGGGCCCCCTTGTCGAGCAGTTTCATGCCGCGATAAATGCCGATTCCGTTGGTCAGATGGACGACCAGATCCCCTTCGCTCAACTCCAAAAAGCTGTCGATGGCCCGCGTTTCGTAAGTCCGGCGGCGGCTTTCTCGTCGCACTTCGGTGCGGCCAAACAGCTCCTGATCGCTGAGAACCAGCGTGCCCTCGGAAACGAGCCGGAATCCCCGTGTCACATGCCCCAGGCACAATTCCACCCGGCCGACCAAGGTGCGGCCCGGTTCCGACAACAGCTCCGCTAGCCGCGCCCGTTCGCCCTCGTTATGACAGGCGATCAGCACCTGCTCGTCCCGTCCGACGAGCGATTCCAATTCGCTGAGGGCCTCGGTTCGCGGACCTTGAAACCGCTCGATCGACTCGATCCGCAAGTGACACGTCGTGTCGAAGCTGTCCCCGGCAATCGCCGCAAGTGTGACCGACGGAAACTGCGTCAGCCGGGCCATCGTGGCGGAGACACCGAACAGTCCCCTCGCGTCGTCGATGCGGCCCAAATAGGCCTTGGCCTCGTCCAAAAGTTCGCTCAGCTCGCAAAGGACGACGCATGTTTCCTTGGGCAACGCCTCGAGAAAGCTTTCACCGGCAGGCTGCGCCGAGCCCTCGCCGGCTGTGGCTGCTCCCAGGACGGTCAATTCGACTTCGGTGAGATCCTCGAGTTTTCGCTGGGTTTCCGCGTCGAACCGGCGAATCGATTCGACCTCGTTCCCGAATAGCTCGATCCGGACTGGATCTTCCGCGTCGGCGGGAAACAGGTCGAAAATCCCGCCGTGCATGCTGAATTCGCCCGGCACCTCGATCGCCGGCACTCGCTCAAATCCGCGTTCGACCAGCCACCGCAGCAGCTCTTCGGTATCGATCACGTCACCTGTACGGACTCGGCGCGTCCCCTGCTCTCGCTCCTGCCGAGTCGGCACCGGCTGCAACAGCGCGCTAAAAGTGGTCACCACAACTCGCGGCGGAGCCGCATCAGCCATCCGTGCCAAGACGCGCAGCCGACCGCCGTAAACGGCGTCGCGAACGCTGTATTCCTGCGGGGGAGTCTCCCACGCCGGAAAGATTTCCGGGGGACTTCCTAGAAAACCGAGCAGATCAGCGGCAAAATCATCGAGATCGGAGGGCCGCGGGAGGACGACAAGAAAGGGCCGCTCGGTACTTTCGGCAAGAGCCGCCACCGCCAGCGCGGACGATGAGCCCCAGGCTCCGTCGACGGCGGCACTCTCGCCTCGAGCAAGGGCGGCCGCCACCTCCGCAAAGCCTTCAACTTGAAGCAGCTTCGGCGCCAGGTCTGTCAGACCCCCGGCGACCGTTCGGCCCGGAGGCACCATCGGACGAATTCTAGCGAGTTGGCCGAAATTGTGAATGCAGCAATGAAAACCGTGGGGCGCGATCGGGGCACATAATTTGCGGCCGGGTTGGTGCCACGCCGACCGCAGTTTTTTCGCTCAATTACCGGGAGAATTTCTATGGAGCGTCGCGATTTTCTGAAAACGATGTCGGCCGGCGCCGGAGTCTCCGTCGCTGCCACAGGATTTCTCGGCTCCGTGACCGGTCAGCCGGCCGTCGCGCAGCAAACGCCTGCTGCGCACGCAGCGGCAGGAGCACCGGCGGAAACAGTGCGGGGCGACATGCGATATCGGACACTGGGCCGAACGGGCGAGCAGGTCTCGTTGCTCGGCCTCGGTGGTTACCACGTTGGCATTCAAAAAACCGCGGAGGAAAGCGTCCGCCTCATCCGTACGGCGATCGATCGGGGCATCAATTTTTTGGACAATTCGTGGGATTACAACA
>CAYWOV010000833.1:0-2567 GCA_964459965.1 uncultured Planctomycetaceae bacterium
CGGGCAAAATGTCGCTTTTTGCGATACTGCTTAAGACTCATGTAGGACGCACTCCGCGGAGAAGACGCCGATTGCATAATACATGCCCTTGCGGACTGCCCGCTGGCACAAAAGATGCGAAAAGCAGCTGAACGGCGGATCGGGAGTACGACAAAATGGCCGTCAAAGCCAAGCCAAAGCCTAAAGCGAAGAAAAAGGAAGTCAAACCCCCGGTCGAGCTGGAGTGGCATGCTCCGGTTTGGATGGGTGGTTTTTCCCGTCGAGGCGTTCAACGCGCACGCGCGGTGCCACGGACCGATTGCCTTTCATCAGCTTCACGCGACCTGCCAAAGCCGGATCCATTACCAGAAGGGCGCAGAAACGGCACGGCATGGCCGAGAAGTCGTCGAATGGTCGCCGCCATCCGCCGGGGGAGCGTAAGCGGCGGTCGCGCTCACGCCGACGGGCGTAATGACTCGATCACCACCAGCCGTATCGGAACGCCATCCGTCCCGAGCGGTCGTAATGGCTGTAAACGAACGGTCCGGGGCCGTAGTAATAGCCCTGGGTCGGATACGCGGACTCGTACATGTAAAAGCCAGGCGGCGCTGGCGCCGGTGCATACCGGCTTCGTGCATAAGCCGAGTTTGCCGGCTCCTCGTACCCGCGAGTGTGGTACGCCGGAAACGGATTGGGATTCATGTACGTGTCTTGGTCGTATGGATTCTTCATTTGGTAATACGACGCACTCGGCGTCGAGCCGAAATAGCTCGGATACGTTTTGCCCTGTGCGTGCGCGGCCGTTGCCAGGCCGCCGACGCCGAGAGCAACCGCAGTCATTGCGAAGAGAGTTCGTGTTTTGAGATTCATGATGCTGGCACCTCCGGCACATCGATCCCCAGCGCAGTCGCCAGATCGATCGCGTGGTCTTGTTCGTTGACGAGTAGCTTGCGGAGGTGCTCGGCGATCGCAAATTCGCCGAGCACCTCGCATTGCTTAACCCGTTCGCGATAGTTACGAATTGTTTCGATCTCGTTGTCGAGATCGAAACGTAACAGCTCCTTTGGATCCTCGGAGAGCTTGACCGCTTTCGGCTCGACTGTCGGCGTCCCACCCAAATAATCGATTTGTCGTGAAATGATCAGCGCGTGCTGAAGTTCTTCAGCGGCATGTTTTTCCAGCTCGCCTGCGATGTTCATATACGCGGCCCCTTTGAGGACCTGCGAATAGACAACGTAAGCGATGATGGCTTGATACTCTCGCGAGAGATCTTCGTTCAACAAATCGATCAGCTGTGCCCGGGAAATGCCGGACGCCGCCCCGCTGGGTTTGACCGGCACCGCCGCCGGTTTGGGTTGTGTCGAAACACGGTTCATCGAATCGCTCCTCCGTTACCTTCCGTCAGATTCTCTGCATCAGCACGAGAACCAACACGATGATCAACACTAAGCCGAGGCCTCCGCTTGGGTAATATCCCCAACCGCGACTGTACGGCCACGCCGGGGCGGCCCCCAAAATCAGTAACACCAATATGATCAAGAGAATGAGCCCCATTTTGGCTCCTCCTTTCTTTGTGATTGGCTGCCCACACGCAAACGCGATGCCATCGCGACGCGGCTGCCGCTCTATTTTGAATTAATCGCGACTCAACAAGCGGGACGCGCTGATCGGCCGTCATTTCGCGTCGCATCGGCCCTTGTTGCGCTGACAAGCATTATGGTCGTTGAGCGACCAATTCGTGGCTTCTGGCCACAAAAAGCGACTTGCGGCAACCGGACGACAGATACTGTAGAATGACGGTCTGATGGAAAAGCGGCTTGCGCCGCAACCGACACAAGAACCTGCAATTTCGGGAATTGAGACGAAACAAAACCGCATCGATCTTGTTTTGGCATAACGCTTGCTCTCCAACTGACGGCCCTTCCGAGAACGGAGAAACCGGTATTCAAGTTGGAGTTTCCTCGGCAGGGAAGCAACTTAACTGACCATTAATCGCTGAAGGACCCGGACGATGATCAATCAGACCACGCTGAAGGGAAATTGGAACGAGATTAAAGGGAAGCTCCGCACTCGATGGGGCCAGCTGACTAATGATGATGTTCAGGCATTCAACGGCAACGTCGAACAACTCGTTGGCTTGATTGAACGCAAGACGGGCGAAACTCGCTCGGCTGTTGAGGAATATCTTAACCAGTTGACCTCGAATGGTTCGGCATCGATCGGAGCGGCTGTGGAAGATGCTCGACAATATGTTGAGGATGCCGCTGAGAGAATCCAGCAGCATTCCCGCCAGGCGATGGACTCGCTTCGTGACGGCTACCAAGAGGCTGAGCAGATGGTCCGCCAAAAGCCCACGGAATCGGTCGCCATCTGCTTCGGCGTCGGGGTGTTCGTCGGTCTGCTGGTCGGACTGAGCCTGCGAGGCCGTTGATTCCGCCTTCTCTTACACAGAATCAGGGTCTCGGCCATGAGCAACCCCGCGAGCGCCGCAGAGCAACTTCGCGAAGAAATGCGCCAACTCCGCTCGCACATGGATGCGGACGTCGACAGTTTCGTGGAAAACACGCGCGGCCTGCTTGATTGGCATT
>CAYWOV010000834.1:0-2567 GCA_964459965.1 uncultured Planctomycetaceae bacterium
CCGCGTCGCTGCGGTGCAACCAGCGGACAACCTCGGTCCACGCCTCGTCGTCGGCTTGCGCGATCAGTTCCCGCAAGCGGGCCGCTTCCGGGTCTTCGGTCTGGCTCAACAGACGAATCAAGGGGAGCGTCAACTTTTGCTTCTTGAAATCGGTTCCCAGCGATTTTCCGGTCTCGTCCTCCGACCCCATGATGTCGAGCAAGTCGTCGGAGATTTGAAACGCGATGCCGAGCGCCCGGCCGTATTGTTCGAGCGATTTGACGATCGACTCGTCGGCATCCGCATAATGGGCGCCCAGGAAACAGGACACCGCACAAAGCTCGGCCGTCTTGCCGTCGATGATCCGCAGATAGGCCTCTTCCGAAAGTTCGAGGTTGCCCCGTTCGCGGATCTGCGTCAGCTCGCCTTCGCAGACGATATTGGTCGCACGGCCGATGAGCCGGCAGGCGAGGGTCGTTTCGAGACTGCTGGCCAGGTGAAACGCGTGCGTGAACAGGAAATCGCCAAAAAGGACGCTCGTCTCGTTGTTCCAGCGCGTATTTACGGTGGCAACGTGCCGGCGCGTTTCGGCCTCGTCGAGAACGTCGTCGTGCACCAGGGTGGCCGTGTGGATCATCTCCACGACGGCGGCCAGAACGCGGTGCGCCTCGGCGATGGGGCCCGTTGCCGACGCCGAGAGCAACAGCAGCATGGGCCGCAGCCGCTTGCCGCGGAAGTGGGCCACGTGGGCGAAAATGTCGGCAACGTACGGGTTCTGGCTGGCCAGCTCGTTGCGGAAGATCTGTTCGACTTCCAGCAAGTCGCTGCCGATGAACCGCTCGACTCGAGACGGCAAACCCGCCAAATCCCGACCGCCCATATCCGGTCAACCTTAAAAAGAGCCTGCTTCGCTCGTCTTGGAGTACGGCAAGACTGTCCGCCGAAAGTCTCCGCTTTTGCCGCCCGACTTTTCCAAGAGCCCGATCGGACCAATGGTCATACCGCGATCCGACGATTTGCACATGTCGTAAACAGTCAACGCAGCAACGCTGACCGCGGTGAGGGCCTCCATTTCCGCACCGGTCCGCGCCTGAACGCCGACTTGCGCTTCAATCTTCACCGTTCGCTCGTCAATGACCTCGAATGTCAGTTCCACACTGTCGATCGGCAGCGGATGGCAGAGCGGGATCAGGTCGGCCGTCCGTTTGGACGCCATAATTCCAGCCAGCCGCGCGACTTCCAGCACGTCACCCTTGGTAACCCGTCGATCGCGGATGAGGACAAGCGTTTCCGGCGAGAGGGTGACGTACGCCACTGCCCGCGCGCACCGCGCCGTCACCTCTTTCCGGCCGACGTCCACCATGCGGCTCGCGCCGGTCTCGTCGAAATGGGACAGTTGTGACATTGCAGTGGTCGCCCAGAGGATGTTCTCCTCCAGGCTACAGCACTATAGTCCTGCCCAAGGGCCGCGACAACCCACACTCTCCGTCGAGCGGGGCCGTGAGTCGCAAACCCCAGGTCCGGAACACGGATACGGTGTTTCGCGGCGGAATCATCAGTAAATTAACCCTTGATGCAGGCGAATTCGTCACCGGTCGTGCCGAGCTCTTTTATGCCCTCCGAGGCCTCCCTTCGATGAGCGACCCTCCGGCCAAATTGCAGTCGCTCGACGGCAGCGGCGAGCCGGAGCCGCAAGAGCGCGAAGCGATCCTCATTCGTTTACTCGACGAGTTCGCAAGCCAGTCACGCGCGGGAAAGACGCCCGATTTTGAAGCGGTCCGCAAACGCCATCCCGAGCTTGTCGATGAGCTTCGTCAACTTTGGGCAACCGTCCTGGTCGCCGAAGACCTGGCCACGCTTTCGGCTGTGCTCGAGGGATCGGACGAACCCGCGGACGCCTCGCCTTCGGGGGAAATAAAGCGCAAATCCGAAGACCGCGGCACCGTGAGCCAACGCGTTGGCGACTACGAGATTCTTGACGAGATCGGCCGCGGCGGGATGGGAGTGGTCTACCGGGCACGACAAGTCAGCCTCGGCCGTATTGTCGCACTCAAAATGGTGCTGCGAGGTGCCCTGGCGTCGGCCTCCGACCGGACGCGATTTCGCGCCGAAGCAGAATCGGCCGCGCGGCTGCACCATCCTCACATCACGCCGGTCTATGAAGTGGGCGAAGAGAATGGACAGCCCTATTTCAGCATGCAGTACATCGAAGGGACCACGCTGGCCCGGCGGATCGCCGACGGGCCAATTCCGGCACGCGAAGCGGCCCGCACGCTGCTCCCCATCTGCCGGGCGATCGCCGAGGCGCATCGCGGGGGCCTTTTGCATCGGGATCTGAAGCCTTCCAATATCTTGATCGACCGGACCGGCCGCCCGTACGTCAGCGACTTCGGCCTCGCGAAACGCGTCACGGCCGATCAAGCACTCGAGACGGTCGACGAACAGGCCGCTTCTCTGCTGACCCACAGTGGCGCCATTGTGGGAACGCCCGGCTACATGGCTCCCGAGCAGGCGGCCGGCAATCGCGGCGAAGTCAGCCGGGCCACGGATGTTTATGGTCTGGGCGCCCTCTTGTACGCCATGCTCAC
>CAYWOV010000835.1:0-2565 GCA_964459965.1 uncultured Planctomycetaceae bacterium
CGACTTGCACCAGCCCGATCATCGGCACGAGCGTGCCCAGGAACCAAAACCAGCCCACCGTGAAAAACGGAAAGCGCCGACGCGACCAAACGGCCGCCGCCGTCAAGAGCGCGATCGCGGCAATGGATGCGGCGACTCGCAACAGGCTGACGTCTGACGAATACGGGTAATAAACGCCCAGATTCCAGGGAAGAATCGCCTTCTGCAAATAGCTCGCATAAGCAATCGCCGCCGTTGCCAACCGCAGGGCAATCGGGACCGATTCGAGCGAGCGAACGGTCTGGCCGTTGGCCTGGGCCAAGACGGCGACGACGGAAATGACGAGGGAGATCACAAAAAAGGGCGCCTTCTCGGCAAGCACGCGAGGGCTCAAGCGACCGAGGGGCCAGTAGTCCAAGAGCAACAGGACACACGGCAGCGTGACGAGCGTTTGTTTCGCCAACAAACTGGTACTAAACAGCACAAGCGACGTCCAATACCATCGCATGCGTTTTTGCCGCACGTAACTGAGATAGGCCGAGAGGGACAGCAGGCCAAAAAAGATGCTCAGAACATCCTTGCGTTCCGCAATCCAGCCGACCGACTCGGCATGGATGGGGTGAACGGCAAAGAGAGCGGCGACGAGCACACTCATCGATTCCCGGCCGGTCGCCTTCCGGATCACATGGAACACGAGGAGGACATTGGCAACGTGCAGGATCACGTTTGTGATGTGGTAGCCGCCCGCCCAGGACTGGTAGACCGAGGCGTCGAGCATGAACGAGATCCAGGTCAGGGGCATCCAATTGGCCATGTAGAATTTTGTGAATGCCCACTTGATCCCGGGGAGGGAAAGACCGTAGAGGACGTGCGGGTTAATGGTTGTGTAATTCGGGTCATCGATGGTGATGAAGTCGAAATTCCACACCTGGGCGTAAACGGCGAGCGTTAAAGCGCCGAGCAAGAATCCGAGTACGGTGGTCCGGCTGATTCCCGTTCGTTCGCCGAAACTGAGCGCGGCGGTTTTCAAATCGAATGATTGCGGATCCGTCGCGGCCGCCGGCCCGGATTTCCGCCGAACCGCAAACGACTTTCTATTCGCCGCCATGATCAGCCCGTCACTCGCGGATGAATGAAGGAGGAAGGATGGAAAGATGACCGACCTGGCTCATCCTTCGAGCACGTGGCGGTTATTTGCCGGCTGCGATCGGCTCGATCTGCCCTTTGAAGTGGACCAGCGCATCCGTGGGATTCATATTGAAGAGGGCCCGCCCGCCGGTTCCCCAGCGGCCTCGGTGGTAGTGGAACAAGGCCGCCGCATCGCGCACCATGCCCACCGCCTCCACGCCCTCCATGTCTCCCCCTTCGAGCGACTCGAAGCGGATATTGACGCCGACGAAGGCGGTGAGCATTCCCGTTTTGACATCGCGACCGAATGTGACGTCGTTTTGCCAGTCGCATTCCAGCCAACGCAGGCCCCGCGGTTTTCCGAGCGTTCCCGCGCGGTGGAAGAAATGCGCTTCCAATTGCTCGCGCTGCAGCCGGAATTCTTTGAGGGCGCGGTCCGCTCGACGCCGACGAAACTCGGCCGACACCGGCCGGCCGATGGCAAAGGCAAGCACCAACACGACGACGGCCGCCGCGATCGGCCAGATAATC
Source organism: uncultured Planctomycetaceae bacterium (assembly GCA_964459965.1). Lineage (GTDB taxonomy): Bacteria > Planctomycetota > Planctomycetia > Planctomycetales > Planctomycetaceae > DASPSM01. The sequence goes on from CAYWOV010000835.1 coordinate 1,639, forward strand.
GCTATTCCCTGCATCGGGATTATTTCTGCTGAAAAACGAGCGTTTGCGGCCGTCTGCGGCGTTGAGCCCGCCTGTGCCATCTTAGAGCAGTCCACACGCGACCGGCAAGGTCGGCTTCCGCGCGACGCGGCGGGGTCGGAACTACGACCAATGACTGCCCGGTTTCAGCGCCCTCCCAAGTTGGTGGACGGAAAGCCGCAAAGGATGCAAGATTCATACCTTATTTGATCTGTCCTTCTTGATGCGAGACCTCGATGCCATTGCTGGGAGCCCACATGTCCATTGCCGGCGGCTATTTCAAAGCCGTCGAAGCGGCCGCCGAACTGCAGATGGAATGCGTGCAGATCTTCACCAAGAACAACAACCAGTGGAAAGCCAAGGTCTTGTCGGATGAGGACATCAGCCTGTTTCGCGAGGCCGTCGTGCGGACGGGCATTCGCATGCCGTGCGCCCACGACAGCTATCTCATCAATCTCGCCAGCCCCGACGAGACGCTGTGGACCCGGTCGCTCGATGCGTTCGTTGTCGAACTCGAGCGGGCGGAGGCGCTGGGCCTCGCCGGCCTGGTCATGCATCCGGGCAGTTGCGTCGGCGCCTCTGAAGAGGACGGCATTGCCCGCGTCGTGACCGGCCTCGGGAAAGCTCTGGAAAAAACGAACGGTTTCGAGGTCGAGATTTGGGTCGAGGCGACAGCCGGGCAGGGCTCGTCGCTGGGCCATCGGTTCGAGCATTTGCGGGCGATTCTCGACGGCCTGCAGATGAATCCGCGCGTGGGTGTTTGCGTCGATAGCTGCCATCTCTTCGCCGCCGGGTATCCGCTAAGCGAGCCGGCGGACTACGTGGCGACGATGCGGCAATTTGACGAAATCGTCGGTCTCGACCGCATTCGGGCCTTTCATCTCAACGACAGCAAGCGCGAACTCGGCA
>CAYWOV010000836.1:0-2564 GCA_964459965.1 uncultured Planctomycetaceae bacterium
AGGCCTTGGCCGGGCTGCTCAAACGAGTTGAAACTCGCGGCTTCGACGACAACAATGCAATTGGAAGCCGCGTCTTGGAATTGGAACCGGAGGAGTCGGGCCCCGCAGGAACGGTCCGTCACCGGACTATGTGCATCATAGGAAATTGAGCGTCGTGCGTCGAAAGCGATCCGTCCCTACGGTTCCGGTCTACAGCGAGGAAGAACGGAACGGCCTGCGCACGGCCGGGCGCTTCAACGCGCAATTAATGGATTTCATTCGTCCGCATGTCGCCGCCGGTATCACGACCAACGAGATCGACCGGTTGGTCCACGAATATACTCTCGACCACGGTCATATCCCTGCTTGCCTCGGCTATCAGGGCTTCCCGAAAAGCGTCTGCACGAGCATCAACGAGGTTGTCTGTCACGGGATTCCGGATGCCACAGTGCTGCGCGACGGGGATATCGTTAACGTCGACCTGACGACCATCGTCAGCGGCTGGTACGGCGACCAATCGGAGACGTTTTTAATCGGCACGGTCTCCGACACGGCGCGGCAGCTCGTCCAAGTCACGTTTGATTGCCTCTTCCGCGGGATCCGGGCCATTAAGCCAAACGGCCGCGTCAACGACATTGGCCGGGCGATCTTCGATTACGCACGGTCGCACGGCTTTGAGGTGGTTCGCGAATATCAGGGGCACGGCATCGGCCGCCAGTTCCATCAAGACCCTGGAATCCCGCATTTCCCGCATCCCAATAACGTGAGCGAGCTGATTCCGCCGGGTGTCTGCTTCACGATCGAGCCGATGCTCAACGTCGGCACCTGGGAGACCGTGCTCGATCATAACGACAAATGGACCGTCCGGACGAAAGACAGAAGTTTGTCCGCTCAGTTCGAGCACACGCTGATCATGACCGAGACCGGCCCCGAAATCCTTACGCTGACGCAGAACGGCCCGCAGGAAGGGCACAAGTTCTGACGGCCTCTGGTCTTCATCGTTTCTTAATAACGACTTGTGACCATGGCAGGTAAGGACGTTCCTGTGCGGTGGTGCGGCGGTTTCTCAAAACGATGTTGCCTGACGGTCTTGGTCCTGCTGGCAGTCGCATTGAACGGATGCGCGATTCGTGATGCCGACCCGTCTGGTTCTTCCGATGGCGCGATCGCAACACGCACGAATAAAGCAGCCGATTCACAAAGCACGGTCCTTCGAGGACGCATCACGATCGATGGTTCGAGCACGGTTTACCCGATCACACAAGCCGCGGCCGAAGAGTTCATGAAGCTCCATCGCAGAGTGGCGATTCCCATTGGCGTTGCGGGAACAGCGGGCGGCTTCAAGCGTTTTGTGGTCGGCGACCTCGACATTTGCGATGCATCGAGACCGATCGAGCCTGAAGAAATCGCCGCTTGTCGCCAAGACGCCGTTGACTATCTTGAAATGCCCATCGGAATTGACGGCATTACGGTTGTCGTCAACGCCAAGAACACCTGGTGCGATTCGCTGACCGTTGGGCAGCTCAAGCGGCTCTGGGAGTCGGGCAGCCTCATCCGCACGTGGAACGATCTCGACCCGGCGTTCCCCAAGCAGGAAATCGAGCTCTACGGCCCGGACACCGATTCTGGAACCTTTGAGTACTTCACCGAGGTGATCTGCGGTCGCAGAGGAAACAGCCGAACGGATTATACGCCCAGCTCCAACGACAACGTATTGATCCAAGGAGTCGAGGGAGACGCTGGGGCATTGGGTTACTTCGGTTACGCTTACTACACCATGAATCGCAGCTCGCTCCGCGCGCTCAAAATCGTTCCGTCCGGCGAAACGAGTGCGGGCAAAAAAAGTCCGCCGGGCGGCATCGCTCCGACTGACGAAACGATCGTGAGCGGCCAATATCGGCCGCTGTCTCGACCCCTGTTCCTTTATGTCAACCGAAAGTCTCTCAAACGCCCGGAAGTGGCCGCGTTCCTGACTTTCTACCTCGATCAAGCTCCTACATTCGTTTCCGAAGTGCATTATATCCCTCTTCCGACGGCTCGCGCGGCGGAGTGTCGCGCGCGTCTTCAACAGGCCCTGCCGACGCAGTGACTGACAATCACCAGGTGAACGACACCTTTGTCCTCCACAACCGACGACCCCAGCCGTTTGACGCGGCACTTCTCATTCGGACAAGCTCGCGAACAGGCGATTTGGTTCGCATTGATGTGTTGTGCCTTGGTCTCAATTTTGACAACGATTGGGATTATCTATGTGCTGGTGACGGAAACATTTGTGGCGATTCCGCCGCATCGGGCCTTCTTTCAAGACGTGTCGCCTGTTGCGTTCCTTACCGATACTCGTTGGACGCCACAGTTTGAGGACAAACACTTTGGTATTTTGCCCCTTCTGACAGGCACGTTACTCGTCGCAGGGATCGCCGCCTTGATCGGGCTGCCGATCGGTCTGGCTGGAGCGATCTACTTGAGCGAATACGCCTCACCTCGCACACGAAACACCGTCAAGCCGATCCTCGAGATCCTGGCCGGAATCCCGACGGTCGTTTACGGCTATTGCGCTCTCGTTTTTGTGACGCCGTATGTGCTCC
>CAYWOV010000837.1:0-2556 GCA_964459965.1 uncultured Planctomycetaceae bacterium
TCTGACAGGTTGTGGTAGTAATTGAAGACTCCGGCCAGAACGTTTGGAAGTCCGGCCGCCACGAAAACGATCAACACGGTGTAGACACGCAAGCGGACCCAAAGACTCCGCTTGGGTGGGAAGAGCAGTGCACACGCTTTGGGATTTGTGCAGAGTTCCAGACGGCGACCCATCTCCAAACCGCTCGACCATCGGTTCTGAGCGTCGGCGGCGAGGCTCGTTTCGATGATGGGCGGCAATCCTTCGGGGCAAGCCGGAGTATGCGACAGATCCCAGGTGTCGATCGGCGCGCGGCGGCGGGCGATCATGGCTTCCAACGTAAGAGACCAACCCCCTTCAACCGTTTCGTCGCGAAACGGACGCAACCCGGTCAGCAGTTCCCACAGCACGTTTCCCAGGGAATACAAGTCGCTTCGTCCATCGAGGTCTTCCGGCGAGCGCGGGTGCCCCGGATGGCATGCCTCGAGCTGCTCGGGCGACATGTAAGCGAGGCTTCCGCCGAAATACGCATCGGGCGTTGCGCCGGCGACTTTGTCGCTAAAGCTGATGTTGAAGTCGGCGAGCTTGGGCGAGCCTTCGGCCGTGACCAGAATGTTCGCCGGCTTGATGTCGCGGTGCAGCACGCCGAGTCGATGCGCGTAGTCCAACGCTCTGGCGACTTTCGCCCCCAGCCAGCAAACGGCTTCGGGCCAACTCGCCTTGGCGAGCCACGTGCGGACCAAGGACTCGCTCGGCCGCGATTCGCCGCGCCGCTCGAGCGATTCGTCGATCACTTCCAGGAGCAGCTTGCCCGTCCGCTCCTCGGGAGGAGTCTGCCGCACGCGTTGAATCACCGCCTGCAGCGTTCCGCCCGCGACGTATTGCATGTAAAGCAGCCGCAAGTTGCGATCGGGAAGACTGCGCTGGTCATAAACGCGAACGATGTGGTCGTGATCGAGCTGGGCGAGGGTTTGCGGCTCATCGCTCGTATCGGTTGCCACTTTGAGCGCGACGAGCCGCTGCATCGATCGTTGCCGAGCGAGAAACACTTTGGCGAAAGCACCACTGCCCAGCTCTAAGAGGAGATCGAAATCCTCGATCGTCTCTCCGGGCTGGACGCTGGCGAGCCGCCGCTGCTTATTTCGTTTGTGAAATGACGACGACTCGTACGGTTGTTCGACCCCCAAAATCGAGACGATTTCCGCCGCTTGCCCCGGGAAGGCCCGCAAGTACTCGTCGGCCGTGACGTTATGCCCGCTTTGCTTGCGGATATGGAACTCTTCGTAGATCAGGTCGCAAGGAACGCGGCCCTGTCCCAGCTCGGAAAACTCCGCCAGATAGTCGGCAAGCCGCTTGGGACAACCGCGATTGAGCCAGCGGTATTCGAGATCGACTTTGATCAGCTCGACCAGCGTGAGCCGCCGAATCTCGCCCGCTTCCGGCAAAAACGAGCGCAAATCCGGAGGTTCGGTCGATGCCTCCCATGCCGAAACGAATGCGTCCAGATACCCGGCCAGCACGTCCATTGACTGGCGCGCCTCATCGAGCAACAAGCTTCCACTCGTCGTCGACACGGCAGGCTCCGAAGCAGGTCCTGAGGCTCGTCAACACACACGGCGGGGGGATCACATACATTGGCGGTCTCCTATGATATTCGAGCTCCAAACCCGTGCAAACGGGCCCGACCAATGGGAAGCGATTCAAGTTCGTTCTCGACCCTTCTCGGCGACGAGGCTATATTGAGCAGCCACAGTTGTTTCTTGACTCTCGCGTTCGAACGAGGCAATTTTGATGGACGAGGTCGCGGCCGACTATGCTGCGAGAATCCGCCACAAGGACACGCAAGCGCTCGTGGAATTCATCGAGTTGCGGCGGCACCAGTTGCTGGCGTTTATCGAGCGGAACCTCAGCACCTCGCTCGGTCGCAAGCTCGAGGCCGCCGATATTCTCCAGGACGTCAGCCTGAGCGCGGTCACATCGCTGGGCACGTTCGATTTGGGTGATCGTGATCCGTTCTCGTGGCTCTGCCAATTGGCTGAGCATCGCATCATCGATGCGCATCGCAAGTTGGTCGCCGCTCAAAAACGCTCGGCGGATCGCGAGATTCAGGCCCCCGCGCACCCCGCCGATACGCAGAGAGGCGGATTCATCGACCTCATTGTGGCGAGCATGACGACGCCCAGCGGCGCCTTGTCTCGCGGTCAGCGCGAACTCCGCCTGCAGGAAGTCCTCAAGAATCTGCCGGAAGAATCGCAGAAGGCCTTGCGACTGCGATACGTCGAAGGGCTTCCCTCAAAAGAAATCGCCAGCCAACTTGGACGAACAGACGGCGCAGTCCGCGTGCTGCTCACTCGCTCGCTCTCCAAACTCCAAGAGCTCCTCCGCCACGACAGCGATTTCGCCAGCTTTATCAATCCGCCGAAAATGAAAGACGAGGGGTAAGCGAAGATTCAATAGGTCGCACGCGCCGCGTTCCTAATTTCCCCTCTGCCCTCTCCCTCTGCCCTCGCCGGTTGACAATACGCGACCCCTTGCTACGATGGCCTGCGACATGGGTGTCTCCCGGGACTCGGAGTT
>CAYWOV010000838.1:0-1291 GCA_964459965.1 uncultured Planctomycetaceae bacterium
CCAGCGGAAGGGGATCTCCCAGAACGTCGCCTCCTTCGTGGGTACCGCCACGGTGCGCGAATATGTGCTGGGACTGGGAAACAAGCAGCCGACGCCCGTCGAATTGGAACAGATGTGCCAGCTTGTCGACCGCGAAATGCGCGACGGGGCGCTGGGCATCGGCTCCGCCCTCGAGTACGCGCCCGCCTATTACGCGGACACCAACGAACTGATCGCCCTGTGCAAGGTGGCCGCCCGGCACAAGGGGAAGTACATCACTCACATGCGCAGCGAAGGCGAGCGGCTTCTCGAGGGCATCGACGAAGTCATCCGCATCAGCCGCGAAGCGGGAATTCCCGCCGAAATCTACCACTTCAAGGCGGCGGGCAGGAACAACTGGAAGAAAATGGACGCGGCGATCGCAGGGGTCGAAGCGGCACGCCGCGCCGGATTGAAGATCACGGCCGACATGTATTGCTACACGGCCGGCGCCGCGCCGCTGACGGCTTGCATTCCTCCGTGGGCGATGGAGGGGGGCGAGGTGGCTATGCGCCGCAGGCTTAAAGACCCGGCCAACCGCAAGAAAATCCTGCACGACATTCGCGACAAAACCGATTGGCCCAACTTCTACCACAATGCGGGCTCTCCGGAGAATGTCCTGTTGATCGGCTTCAAGCACGATTCGCTCAAGCCTCTACAAGGCAAGAATCTGGCGCAAATTGCCCGCGCACAGCACAAAGACCCGCTCGACACGCTGCTCGACTTGTTGGTCGAGGACCAATCGGGCATCGGCACGGCTTACTTCATCACGGCCGAAGAGAATATTCGCAAGTTGGTCCCGCTTCCCTGGATCAGCTTCGGCAGCGACGAGGCGGCGCAGTCGCCGGACGGCGTTTTCCTCAAAGCGCTGCCGCACCCGCGGGCGTATGGCAACTTCGCCCGGGTACTTGGCAAATATGTCCGCGAGGAAAAACTGCTGACTCTCGAGGCGGCCATCCGCAAACTCAGCCATCTGCCGGCGACCAATTTGGGCCTCGACCATCGGGGCCTGCTGCAGGAAGGGTATTTTGCCGACGTCGTCGTCTTCGATCCGAGGACCATTGGCGACAAGGCGACCTACGAAAAGCCGCATCAGTACGCAGTCGGGATGCGCCATGTCCTCGTGAACGGCACTCCGGTTTTGAAGGACGGCGAACACACCGGCGCGAAGCCAGGGCGGGCGTTGTGGGGACCGGGAAAGGTCGACCGCTGAGGTCAGGGACGACAAACCGCTCATCGGGCCGCTGCGAGTGCTCGTCGGAGCGCCGGAGCT
>CAYWOV010000838.1:1391-2552 GCA_964459965.1 uncultured Planctomycetaceae bacterium
CCGACTTTTCGGGCGGGTTCATCACGTCCCGGAAAATGCCCCTTACGCTGTACGCATTGCGTCAACTTTTCTGCTTGTATTGCCGATATGTGAAGGCTGGCGGTTTCTCCGTTCGGTCGCATCCCGGAAACCCCAGGCTGGACCACAAAATGAGCGGCTTTATCGTCCAAATCTCTGCCGCGCACGATCCTCTCAAGCCGAGCGCTTGGCTGGCGGGATCCAAGGATGACGCGCCTTCGGTCGCATACGACCGCAATCACGCGCGTGTCTTCGAGACTGCCGAAGAGGCCCGTTCGGTAGCCGCGCATTATCGAGAGTCTCAGCGTTTGCCGGCAGCGGATTTCTTAGTTCGCCAGAAGCGCCGAGCCGCTTGAAATCCTCTGTTGAGGTGTTTCCGGCAATTGGCGATTGATTACGGAACGTGACGGCCGGGCGCCGTCGCGTCCTCTCGGCTGTTGTCTCAGCCCGCCAGCAGGCCGTCGAGTTCTTCTTGCAGCACGGCCTTGATGTCGGGTCGGTAGCCGACGTGCACGGACCGCACGATCCCCTGCTTGTCGATGAGCACCAACAGCGGGATCCCTTGAACCTGGTAGGCCGACGCCATCGCCCCCACGCTGTCGAAGGCGACCGGCAGATCCAGTTTTTCCTGCTTGAGGAAGTCGGCCACTTTTTGCTTCTCTTCCCGCAAATCGACGGCGCAGAACACGACGCCTCGCGACCGATACTCCCCCGCGACTTGCGCCAAAGTGGGCAATTCCATGCGGCACGGCCCGCACCACGTGGCCCAGATGTCGATCATCACCACGTCCTTGCCCAGATGGTCGGCCAGCCTGAAATGCCGGCCGCTCAGCGTTTCCAAGTCGATCACCGGCGCCGGCTTTCCGACCAGCGCCGACGACGCCGGCTCAAATCGAGCACACGACGCCAGACAGCACAAACCGCAAGACACGAGCACTAATTGCAGCGAGCGCATGCGCTTCCTTCAACGGTTTGTGATTGGGCTCGATCGCTGAGCATAGCCGCATAGGATTCGCGGGGTCCACTGCATGCGGCTCATGCGGGGGCCAATAGGGTCGATAAACAGGGAGGTCACCTCTTCGGTTTCGTTTCGGGCAGTTTCTTTTCGCCTGCTTTCACGGGAGACTTGGCGGGCGCGGGCGG
>CAYWOV010000839.1:0-2550 GCA_964459965.1 uncultured Planctomycetaceae bacterium
TGCCGCCACGATTTCATCGGTGATCAAATGAAATCCGCGGCGACGTCGCTCAAGTGTCAGTTCCCGCTGATGCCAACTCACGCGATGTTCAATTCTCGTCAGAAATGTGACGGACTGTCTTCACTTACACTGGGCTTTCCAACGCAGCCAGTGATCGGCCAGGACAATCGCCACCATCGCTTCCGCCATGGGGACAAATCGCGGCAGAAGGCACGGATCGTGGCGACCCTTGGTGCGAATGGTGGTCGGCCGACCTTGGTCGTCGACCGTTTCTTGCTCGATCGGCAAGCTGCTCGTGGGCTTCACGGCGGCGCGAAGGATAATGGGCCGTCCACTTGTGATTCCGCCTAGCATCCCGCCATGACGGTTTGTTTCCGTCGTCACAGCAGGTCCGCCGGCTGCGATTTTCGTGGTATCGGGACGAAAAAGGTCGTTGTTTTGGCTGCCGCGGAGCGTCACGCAGCCGAAGCCGATTCCATACTCAACACCCAGCACGGCTGGGAGACTGAACAGGGCTTTCGCCAGGTCGGCCTTGATCTTGTCGAACACCGGCTCGCCGAGACCCGGAGGGACGCCGGTCGCGACGATTTCGGCGGCGCCGCCGATTGAATCGCCTTGGCTGCGCAGGTTTTCAATCAGCGCGACCATCTTGGCGGCCGCGGTCGCATCGGGACAGCGGACAATATTCGGCTCGCCGTTTGGAAGTTTCTCGACCTGCTCGAGTGTAACAGTCTCAGGATCAGGGATATCGGCGACGATTTCGCCGACTTGTTTCACGTATCCGACAACCCGCCCGCCGAAGGCATCGGCAATGAGTTTCTTGGCCACTACCCCGGCAGCGACACGAACAGTCGTTTCGCGGGCGCTGGAACGGCCGCCTCCTCGATAATCGCGGAAACCGTACTTGGCGTCGTAGGTATAGTCGGCATGTCCGGGGCGATAGACGTGCTTGATATCCTCGTAGTCGCGGCTGCGCTGATCTTTGTTTCGAACCAGGATCGCCAAGCTTGTCCCGGTTGTGCGTCCCTCGAACAGGCCGGAAAGGATTTCGGGCGTGTCGGCCTCGTCGCGCTGGGTGACAATTTTGCTTTGTCCCGGGCGCCGGCGGTCCATGTCGAACTTTAAATCATCGATCGACAGCTCGATCCCGGGCGGAACGCCGTCGATGATCACGACGTAAGCCGGTCCGTGGCTCTCGCCTGCGGTCGTGATTCGAAACGCCTGCCCGAATGAGTTTCCGGCCATTGCTCCATTTTAGCGGACAATCCACCGATCACCGCGCCAAGGCAAAGAAAAAGCGCGCCGAGAATTGCGGCGCGCTTTCAAAAAATCGGCAAGGCCAATTGGCGATCGTACTAAATTTCCGCGAACGGCATCGGTTCCGGGTGGATCACGAACGGGAAGACCCGGATCGGTTTGCCGACGGGGTAGTCGCGGTCGTAGCTGATCTGAGCTGCCCGGTCCGCGGCGAACTGCAGCATGGTGAATTCCAGTCCGCAGTAGCGGTCGGTGCCGACTTCGGCAGCCACGTCGGCAAAAACTTCACCCGCAGAGGCCGCATGTCGGCGGACGCCGTGGATGCTGTATTCGCGGACCTTCACCCCGGCGGCGGCCAGTTTGATCAGGCCGCGCAGGAAGCGCCCGACCGTGCTTTCCGGACCCGAGATCCGCCAAAGACGCTCCCACTCCTCGTGGGCTTCCCAATAAAAGCCGGAATTAAAGTAATCCAGAGCGAGCAGGTAAGTTCGGTTGTCGGCCCAGTTTTCGGCCGTCAAAGGCAGCGAGGGCCGTCCTTTCCGAGCATGGCTGTGCCCGCGCGGATCACGCAACGGGTGCGGGGTGGCTGTCCCCGGCACAAAGGTGTAAGCCGGCAGCTCGGCCGACGGCAAAAGCCGATCGGGCCGAGACGGGGCGCTCTCAACCATCCTTCCTGATCTCCTTGCAGTCGCTGTGCCCGCCCGCTCCCGCGTGCGTTTCGCGGCCGGACGGCTGGACTTGCTCGTTTTTGGGGATTCCTTGGCGGTCGCCATAGGGAACTGTCTTCGCATAATTGAATCAAACCGATTTAAGTGCGTTTATGTCCGGCGCCACGGCAGTACCGGCTCTAGAATCATACGCACGTCGCAATCGACGTGTGAGGTGGGTCAATAGAAAGACTACTCGGGCAAGCCCGCAGTCTTCGTTGGTGGGCACTCTCTATTTCTAACAATATCCAGACTTTCCTCGGAAAAAACAGACCAAAATGCGGCTCATGCGGTGATTTCGTCGATTTTTTTGCCTCCGAGGCGGCGAATTTCAACACTGACACGTGAAGAGATGCTAATACGTTGCCGGCAAGACACTTTCGTGGCCGCTTCCGGGCCGTCGGGACGTCGGCTATAGTCGCGGATCCCGTATTCGCCAGGAGCAACGCATGACGGCCACCCCCGGACTGACTCCCCCACAACTTGCCGAACTTGCAAAGTTCGATACGCCGACCATTTGCAACGTTGTCGAATTGTTCGACGTCCGGCCGCGAAATGCCGGCTACATGAATGAGACGATTCAGGC
>CAYWOV010000840.1:0-2550 GCA_964459965.1 uncultured Planctomycetaceae bacterium
TCAGACATTGATTTCGCTTGTTCATCCATGATCGTTTCGGCCTTCCATATGGTCGCTGGGTCATTGAAACGATCGACCCGTTTATGGCGCTGGAATGACACTACGGGCTCTATTTCCAACTGCGGAAATGGGGCAAGTTGACGATGACCCGGGATTCCACGTGAAACAGCGGGGCGGGGCGAGGCAAGAAGCTTTTGGGGGAGCGGGTCTGCAGCCGGAAATCGAGGCTCGTTCGCCCGCGTTTAAACCATTTGACGGGCTCGAACTTGTCCGATCAGGGAGACTTAATCCGGTACAATCGCAATTCTTCTCGAGGCTTGCCACCAATGCCGGTGAGATCAATTGGAGAATACTTGTCGAGAAGAACCAGATCACTTGGCGATTCGCGCAGAAACACGACGGACTCCAGTCGGTTCGCGTAGGGCGCGACGAGTCGCTCAAATTCGAGCGTGGAGTTTGGCAAGGATAAAAGAAAGGCGGGCTGTGTGAGCGGAACCTGTCCGGCTGCCAGGAATCCGAAATCCGATACGGGCGCCGCGTCAATTCCGCGGGCGCAAAGGTGAAAAACGATCGCAGGTTCGCCATAGCTTACGAAATGCAGTGCTCGCAGCTGCAGAGCGTTACCCGCTTTCGTTCGCGCCGTTTCCGCGGCCTCCAGGATCGTTTTTGCGCGGGTCGTCCGATCCTCCCAGCCCGGCACGGGAAGATCCGAATGAGCACGTTCTTGGACGCTGATGCTGCCGACAACCAATTCGGCGCTTGAATGAGGCCTTCCCCTTCGCGGCACGAAACGCAATCCGCCGCGATCCGCGACGCGGTATTGAAGCGTCGCAAGCGGGCTGACGATCCAAAAGGCAATCAAGGCCCACCGAATGTATTTCCCGTTCTTCAGGTTGGTTCCTTGACCATTTGGCCACGGCTCAAACAGAGACCCGCAAACTGCCGCCGTTCCCAGGATGGCCGAAATGAGCCACGGCATGACGAGCCGCGGATAGGGCTTGTAAGCGGGTGTTGCGACAAGAAGCCCGATAGTCCAAGCCGCAAGCAGCCAGACCGCCAGTCGTCGGGATCGGGTCGCGTCGTCGGCCTGGCCACGGCGGTACGACGCAAAAAGCAGCAAACAAGGGCCGATGAGGGCTGGACCGATCAGCACGGCGCTGATTCCCGTCAGAATTGCGACGAGGCCGAGCGCCGCGGCGAGACCGAGTAACCAAAACCGTCGGTAGATAAGCAGAGGCAGTCCGAGCGCCAAGGTGATGCTGGCAGCACTCGACCAACTCTCGAAAAACCGCAGGTTCGCGGCCTGGCGAACGAACGACGCCGGCCATCCGGCGATGCCGACGTAATAACCGGCCTGGTTTTGAAGCACCGCTTGATATTCGCCGGCGCGAAAGCTGAACCACACCGGACTCCAGGCAAGGCCCGCAACGACAACGATCGTGCCTAGCACGGGTAACTTGGCCAGCCACTCGCGAAGGCTAAATCGCTCGAAAATCGCCCAGGCGAGGAAGCCTGACCCGGCGACGGCCAGAGTCAGCCAGCCGTTGTATTTCGTTGCCCAAGCCGCACCGGCAGCCAGTCCCGCCACGACGGCTTCGCCCAAACGGTTGCGAGTCAGCGCTCGCCAGCTGCAATAAACGGCCAGCAAAAACCAAAAGCAGAGTGCCGGATCGGTGAGGGCTGTGCGACTGTAGGCGATATGAAAATCGTTGAGCCCCGCGAGGGCCGCGGCCGCCAATCCCGCCGAAGGGCCGAACCAATCCCGGGCGGCCCACCAGCAGAGGATCACCGTAAATACGCTGAAGGTCAGATTGGGCAGCACTGCCGCATTCGAGGTCGGTCCGGCCAGGAGCATGGTGAACTCGATGAGCGCGGGCAAGAGCGGCGGGGCGTACAAATATCGGGCGGGATAGCTTCCGTCGAGGAAGAACCGGTTGCACGAGTAGACCGCCTCGTCCCAGTGTTCAATCGATATATGTGAGGCGAGCGCGAACCGCATGCCGACGGCCACGACGGCGATCAACATGAGGATCGTCCGCTCGCGGCGCGTGATCGGCTCTCGTGGCGGACGCATGCGCTCAACCGCAGGTTGAACTTTGCGTTGCGGGCGCGGTTTCATGGAGTCGTCGAATCGTGCGATGAGTCGCGAGCCGTTTGGATTGAGTACGACACGTGGCTATGATACTCGTGGATCGAAGAGTGGACAGCGACGCGTCTGCAAATTCCACGTGGAATTTGCCGGCTTCGCGTGATGATGACTCTCGAACGAGATCGAGGCTCGACCGATGGCAACGCCCGACGAAATGTACGACGAAGCGGTGGTGCTCAAAGAGCGCGGTGACATGGACGCGGCGATCGCCTAGCTGACGGAGATTCTCTCGATCGATGCGAATCACGTCCTCGCCCACTCGGCGCTCGCGGTCAACCTGCAGAAAGCCGGACGTCCGAACGAGGCAATTCAGCATGCGATTCGCGTGACCGAATTGGAACCCGGTGACCCCTTCTCATTCACGCAGCTCTCGGTGATCTTCCAGCGCTGCGGCAAGATCC
>CAYWOV010000841.1:0-2547 GCA_964459965.1 uncultured Planctomycetaceae bacterium
GACAGGCACCACCGGCGGCTCCAAGCCGACCACTTCAGAGCGTGTTTTTGATTCCGAGCGGCCTTTCGAAGCCGCCGGAGGACTTGTATCGGATCTTGAATTACGATCCTGTCGCGGTTGTCCCGCTGACGCCGCAATCCTGTTTCGACATCGCCTACCAGTGCTATCGCCAAGAGTACTATTCCGACGCGATCGTGTTCGCACGCCACGGTCTGACCATGTGCAACGACGCGCGGCTGCAGTTGCTCAAAGGGGTTTGCGAACTGCACCTGGGACGCGGTGCCGACGCCGAAAGAACGGCGAGCGAATTCCGCAACGCACTGACTCAACAGCAGTTCTTCGGGATGGAGGTCGCCAGCGAGCGGATCAACGAGCCGTTGAGCATCCGCTTTAACGAGATCGTCGGCTACCAAAACACGGGCCGCTGAACGATCGACGGCACTCGTTGCGGAGCGAGGGCGCGACGCCGGATCCGTTAATGGGCGATGAGGGACTCGAACCCCCGACTTCTACGGTGTAAACGTAGCGCTCTAACCAACTGAGCTAATCGCCCGAAGTCTCTTGGCCCAAAGAGTTTGAATCGAGCCGCTCGTGATCGCGAGGTCGCGGGCGGCCTCTCGCTCACTCTAGGCCGGGCGGGATATACTGTCAATAAGCCTGCCGCGGTGGAAGATTCGGCCTCAGCCGCCGAAGTACCTGATGGGCACGCGATCAGCACGACCACACTTTGGAGACGTGCACAAAATCAGCGATGCGAGGTGTTTCTGAGATTTCATACCCAAGCGGCGACAGGGAAAAGCACCGCCGCTGAGCCGGCGCCGGGAGACGTGCTGCGCGAATGCGGCGCGACGGTTCGAGCAATTGAAGCGGAGTTAGCCACACTTTTGCCCGCGCTCGGGCGGTTGGAGCTGGCGCCGCTCGAGGGGCGGGAGTGGTACCGCTCGCTTCGTGAAAAGCTTGTGCCGCAGCTTGGCGAGGAGACCTATCTCGTCGTGGCCGTCGTGGGCGGAACGAATATCGGCAAGAGTGTGATCTTCAATCACATCGCCGACGCACGGCTCAGCGCGACCAGCCCGCTGGCTTCCGGAACCCGGCATCCGGTGTGCGTCGTGCCGGAAGGGTTTGCCAGCGGGCACGATTTGGCCGCAATTTTTCCGGGATTCGAGTTGTGTCCTTGGACGGCGGCGGATGACTCTCTCGTCGATCGTCCCGACGATCAAATGTTTTGGCGGACGGCCGCGGAGACGCCGCCGAATTTGTTGATCCTCGACACGCCCGATATCGACAGCGACGTGCAGGTGAACTGGCGGCGGGCCGACGCGGTGCGACGCGTTGCTGATGTATTGATCGCCGTGCTAACGCAGCAGAAATACAACGATGCGGCGGTGAAGCGTTATTTCCGCAGCGCGGCCGAAGAGGGCAAAGTCGTTCTGATCGTCTTCAACCAGTGCCAGCTTCCCGAAGATGAAGCGTATTGGCCGCTGTGGCTCGACACGTTTTGCCGCGAGACAGGCGTTTCGCCCCGCCTGATCTACGTGGCGCCGAACGACCGAAAGGCTGCCGAAGAAGGGCGTCTTCCCTTTTTCGAGAAGTCTCAAGAGACCTCAGGCGCTCCAACGCGGCTGGCTGAGGATCTTTCCGAGCTCAAATTCGCGGAGATCAAGCTCACGACGCTGACAGGATCGCTGTGCCATTTGATGGACGCCGACAGCGGCCTGCCCGCGTTCTTGCGCGAAGTCGAAGGCCGGAGCGCGGCTTTTGAGTCGGCGGCGAAATGGCTCTCTTCCGAGAGCGTGATCAAGGTTCGCAATTGGCCGTCGATTCCGAATTCCCTACTGGTGAGCGAAATTCGCACCTGGTGGCGGCAGCGGCAACATGGCCTCGCCCGGAGCGTGCACGAATTCTACGACACGGTCGGCCGCGGTATCCTTTACCCGTTCCAGGCGGCGAGAAGCCGTCTGCAGGGCCCCGTCGTGCCGCCGATAGACGCGTATCGCCGCGACGAATGGGGTGCCGTGCTCACGGTTGTCGAGGAAGTCTACGAGCGGCTGACGTGGTTGTCCAATTCGTCGGACCGTTTGCTCAAGCCGTTTCTCGATCAAATGCTCGCGGGTCGTTCGCGCTCACAACTCCTCGAGGAACTGAGAAGCGAGCATGAACGGGTCGATTTCGAGCGGGAGCTGGCGCAAGCCGTCGATTCGGAAATGCGGGCCTTTGAGACCGGCAGTCCGGAGCTGTATCGATTCGTGCGGCAGCTAAAAAATGTGTCGGCCGCTGTGCGACCGCTCACAAGCGTTGTCTTGTTTAGCATCGGCTGGGGTCCCGCGGCGCACGTTCTCTCGCCGATGGTGGCGCCGCTGGTCGACATGGGGACTCACAGTCTGGCGCCGATCATCGCCGACTTTGCCACAGGAGCCGCCGCCTCCGTCGCGGGCGACACGGCGATGGCCAGCAGCGCGAACTTTCTCGAAGCCCGGTTTCGCCGTTTGCAGACCGCGTTTACCAAACGCCGCGTCGACTGGCTCCTCGCGCGTCTCAAGGAGCGGC
>CAYWOV010000842.1:0-2547 GCA_964459965.1 uncultured Planctomycetaceae bacterium
CGACGGGACGCGGAAACGGAGGCCACAACTTGCCGTTCCATTCCACTTGCCGAGCGCCGACCGGCTCCTGGGATCGCATTTGGTACCAGGCGTCGGTATGCCATCGCGGCTCGGGGCAGGGGCAACCGTTTGGATCCTGAGCGAACCCTACTGAGGCGCAGGCGCTTGCCGTGGATAAACAGACGAGAGACAACGCCACCCGGCGCGCGACGACAAGCATATGATCCCCCTCAAGAATGCGAACGGTCGGAGTTTGAGCGTCCGGCGCCCAATCGCCCCCGGAAGCGGCCGCTGTCGGCCAATTGCCCAATGGCCGTTGACAGCGCCGTTTTCTAACTATCGGCAGGCCACGCGAGCGGTCATAACGGGAAAACCGAATTGGGAACCGTTTCCCGATTTGCGGAGCGTGCGGAAGAGGAGATATCGTCGGCCAGGCGGAGGGTTACGGCAGCTCGACCCACACGTCGTTTCCCTCGATCTTCAAAGGAAATCGCGTCTGTTCGATGCGGGGATTGAGGAGGTTCCGCCCCGTCGTCACGTCGAACTGCCATCCGTGCCAAGGGCAGGTCACCACGGACCCGGAAAGCGCACCGTTACCGAGGGGGCCGCCCATGTGCGGACAGTTTCCATCCAAGGCGAAAAGCACGCCGTCGACATTAAAGAGCGCAACAATGCGTCCGCCCACCGTCAGTTCGCGCGCTGTTCCCGGCGAAACGTCTCCAAGAAATGCGACTTTGTGCCATTCGGACATCTTGCACCGGTTTGGTTCTACCGCTGACGAATACGTGCGGCAAGCCGGCCGGCAATTGCGCGGAGTGGCGCGGACTCGAGCCGATTCACGCCGCGTGCTTGCGATCGGCGCGTTTTGCTCGCACACGCGGCACGCTCTTCCAGCGGCGGTGCAGCCAGAAATACTGCTCCGGAGCCCGGGCGACCGCTTTCTCCAGCGCCGTCGTGAACCGCTGCGTGATCTCGCGGACGGCATCCGGACCCGTGTATTGCTCGCAGTCGATGATGTCGGCATTGCCGAGCTCGTATCGCACCCAGCGGTTCTTCTCAAAATCGTCCGGCAAGCGGATCGCGTAACCCACCGACAGGTACGCCCTGTATTCGAGCGCAACAAGGGCGATCGACTTAAAGGTCGAGGCTGGCTTGCCGAAGAAGTCGACGAACAACCCGGTCGAACCGGCGTCCTGGTCGCCCATGAGGGCCAGGTGCCCGCGCCGCTCGAGCGTCGCCAGCATGTCGGCCCCGCCTCCCTTCTTTGAAATGAGCCGGTGTCCCGTTTGCTCGCGGAACTTTGAAAACCAGCGGTGCAGATACGGATTGTCGAGATCACGCGCGACGACGCCCATCGGAAAGCCAAACATGCCGAAGGTGCCAATCGCCACTTCCCAATTTCCGAAGTGTCCGCTCACGACAATGACCGGCCGCCCGCTGCACAGGAGACGCACGTTCTCGTCGCGCGCGTTGAACTGGACGACGTCCGCACAATTGTAGAGCCGCAGCTTGCGCCTGACCTGCACGATCTCGGCAATCAAGCGAAAGAGATGCACCCACATCCGGCCGATGATGTTGTCGACTTGCGCGTCGCTCACCTGCGTGCCGAAGGCCTGGCGAATGTTGTCTCGCGCTACGCCGTAGCGGGTCAACTTCCTCGGCAAAATCCGATGCACGATGAAGGCGAGCGTTTCGGCTAGTCGAACCGATGCCGCCAAGGGAAGCATGTCCACCAGGCAGACGACCGTCCGGAAGGCGACATATTCGACGACATGCCGCCCATGCTCAAGTTCGAACAACTGACGTATGCGCTTCATCGACACCCGCTCGCCGTTCTGGGAACGGGAAGTGTCTCTACATCTCCGCGAGACGTCAATCTGCGTTTCGGCGCCTTTCCTTGCCGAGCGAAATCCGCATCAGCAATAATGATGCAGTCCCCATATTTTCAGTGAAAAGGGAAGCTGACAGACATGAGCGAGCAGCACAAGCCCGAGCCGATGAAAGCCAGCCGTCGCCAGTTTCTTGGAACAGCGGCCGCCACGGTTGCCGCAGGCGCATGCGGCGCGCCGCTTATCGTTCCCAGACGCGTGTTTTCCGCTTCCGGCAAACCAGGAGCCAACGACCGGATCACGGTTGGCGCAATCGGTGTCGGCGGTCGCGCGACGCTCCTATTGCAGCAACTGCCCGAGTCGGCGCAGATCGTGGCTCTCAGCGACTGCAATGTGCCACGGGCAGAGGCTTTTAAGGCAGCCCACAAGGGAAGCTGGCCTGTTTATCAAGACTACCGCAAAATCCTCGATCGCAAGGATATCGACGCGGTGATCGTGGCAACGGGCGAGTTTCAGCGAGTGATTCCGTGCATTCACGCCTGCCAGGCCGGCAAAGATGTTTACGCCGAAAAGCCTCTCACGCTTTACATCCGGGAGGGGCGAGCCCTGGTCAACGCCGTGCGACATTATAACCGCGTGCTCCAGGTGGGATCGCAACAGCGGTCGATGGAAATGAATCGCGTGGCCTGCGAGTTGATTCGCAGCGGCCGCTTGGGAA
>CAYWOV010000843.1:0-2541 GCA_964459965.1 uncultured Planctomycetaceae bacterium
CGCGCGAGGATTTTGTGAAGGGGCGCTCAAGACTTGGGACAAGAGGCAAGACAGTCATTGATCCTCGTTCCCAACCTGGCGTCTCGTGCGCCAGGGGACCCGCACAATTTCTTCAAGTGTATGCTCACAATCTGCCGGCTTGCCCCAGTTCGATCGTCCGGGCGATTCCCACCCAAATGGAGCCGTCCCGTGGCGAAAACTGTCGGAAAATACGAGACTGTTAGCACAACACCGAATTGCTCGCAGCACGAGTTATTACCCCATCGAAGCCGCGTCGCCAACGCGTGGCTTCACCTATTCGAGGAAGATTGACATGCTCAAGTTCTTGCTGACCGCTTGCCTCATTTGTGTTGGGTTCCTGAGTCTTAGTGCAATTGGCGGCCAACGATCGGGCGCTGCCTCTGACCCCGTGTTGCTCGCAATGCAAAAGGAGGGAACCGATTCTCAAGAACCGGCGTCCGCGCCGGCGCTCGCCAACAACGGATGGATCGGCGTCTCGCTCGAAGACGCCAATGGGCAGGAAGTCCACGTTAAGGATGTCTTTCCCGCAGGTCCGGCCGCCTTCGCTGGTGTGCGAGTGGGAGACGTCCTGCTGAAAATCGGCGGCGCAAACGTCGACTCGAGGGACGCGGCCCAAGCGGCCATCGAACGGCTCGTTCCCCGACGGCAGGTCTCTGTGACAATCCGGCGGCACGGAAAAGCCGTCGAACTGAAAATCACGCCCGATAGCCTGGCAGACTTTCGGCAGCGTTACATCAGTGAAATGGTCCGCCGCGACCCACGGGATCCCAAATACGGTCAGCGCCACGGAGTCAGTGATGCGGATATGCATGTTGAGCTGATTCGCCGTCTCTTCGAGCAGAATCAGCGAATGGAATCGTCGCTTCACGAACTCACGCGAGAGGTTCAATCGCTCCGAAAAGAAGTGCGCGCACTGCAAAAGTGATCGAGCACGCCGCGGACCTCAAATTTGGACTTCAAACGCCTCTTTCAAACATTTTTGGCACCATTCGAAAGGCGCATGAACATGACTTTTCAAATTAGAATCGCGATCGTCGTCCTCACGCTGGTCGTCGCCGTACTCTGGGTCTCGGGCGGGTCGGCTCAGCAGGATGCCGTGGGGCCTCAAGGTTTTTCGACCAATCTGGCGGTTCGCCAAGCTGACTCTGATGCCTATTGGCTGGATACAAACACCTGGCTCGAATACGGCTATCGTCCCCATGCGGTGACTCCCCCGACTCGATACGCGTCGGCCATCCCCTCCTATTTTGCCGGCAGCCAAGGCGGCTATTCGTTCGGGACGGTTACGCCGACGCAAAATGCCCCTTGGGAAGGCGGTCCGCCGGCCAAGTTTCAGATGACGAAATACGGCACTTGGAATTGATTGGAAAGCGGGCGGACACGCTCGCTCGGAGGCGTTGAAGGCCAGATCGGTACAGTCGTTACGAGATCATGCTTTTTGCCACATCCTCAGAGGTCTGCTGCCATGCGGAAACGATTGATTGCGTTGGTTGTGCTCGGCCTGATCACGGGGGCCGTTTCGGCCGCGGACAAGAAAGGCGGCAAGAAAGAGGATTCGAATCAGGAAAAGGAGGCAAAATCTCTGAAAGTCGGCGACGCGGCCCCGCAGTTAAAGGTCAGCAAATGGCTGCAGGGTCACGACGTTCCGGCATTCGTCCCGGGAAAGACGTACGTCGTCGAGTTTTGGGCCACCTGGTGCGGGCCGTGCGTCATCATGATGCCTCACTTGAGTGAGTTGCAATCAGAGTACAGGGACAAGGGTTTAACCGTGATAGGTTACACGGCCAAAGACCCGATGAATACGGCGAAAAAAGTCGCCGAATTCGTTGCCAAACGCGGACCAAAGCTCGGTTATACGTTTGCCTACGGCGATGGGCCGGAGATGTTCGACGCCTGGATGACCGCGGCTCACCAGAACGGCATTCCCTGTTCCTTCGTGATCGATCAGAAAGGCAAACTCGCCTACATCGGTCACCCGATGTTCCTGGGGGTGGTGCTGCCGAAGGTGATTGCGGGAAACTGGAAAGCAGAACAAGGGGAAACCGAACTAGCCCAAGCCAAGAAGGACCTGGAGGCGGTTTTTGAAGACCTCAATGGGCCGAGTGCCGAGGCGTCGCTCAAGGTGTTGACGGAATTCGAGAGCAAGCGTCCGGAATTGGCCAAGCTGCCGTTCTTCGTGGGCCCGAAGATCATGCTCTTGATCAAGGCGAAAAAACTCGACGATGCCAACAAGCTGGCCGGCGAGGTGCTGTCCAAGGCGGTCGAGCAAGACGATCCGGGCGCGTTGCGGACAGTGGCGAACATCGGTCGATTTCCCGGAGCCAAGGGCGTGCAGAGCCTGACGGACCTCTCGCTCCAAGCCTCGGACGCGTTGCTCAAGGTTTCCGGCGATAAGGATCTCACGGCTCTCGTTACGGCGGCCGATGCAAATTTCGCTGCCGGCAATAAGGCAAAGGCCAGGGAATTCGCCAAAAAGGCCCTCGAAGCATCGGCCGACCAGCCGAAAGGCGTGCGCAGTCG
>CAYWOV010000844.1:0-2533 GCA_964459965.1 uncultured Planctomycetaceae bacterium
CGGCTGCCATCACGGTAAAGGTCCCCGCTGCGCCCACCGTGAATGTGGTGCTGTTTGAGCTGGTGAATGACGGAGCCTGGTTGACGGTGAGAACGAAGTTCTGCGTCGCGTTCGGGCTGACGCCGTTTGACGCCGTAAAGGTCAGGTCATAGGTGCCGCCTGTTCCGGGCAGAGGCGCTCCGCTCAATACGTCTGTCGACGGATTGAAAGTGACTCCGTTCGGCAATGTGCCCGTTTCAGAGACGGTGGGCATCGGCAGACCGGTGGCCGCCACGGTGAAGGTGCCGGTGGTTCCGACGGTGAAAGTGGCGCTGTTAGCACTGGTAAACGCGGGCGCCGTATTGACGGTCAGGGTGAAGTTCTGCTGGGCCGCCGTACCGACGCCGTTGGACGCGGTGAAGACGAGAGGGTACGTCCCGTTTGTGGCCGGCTGCGGTGTTCCGCTCAGCACGCCGGTCGACGCGTTAAACGACACGCCGGCAGGCAAGTTTCCCGATTCGCTGAGGATGGGCGTCGGGAATCCATTGGCGGTGACGGTAAAGGTTCCGTTCGCGCCGACGCTAAAGCTGGCCGCGTTGCTGCTCGTAATCGACGGTGCCTGGTCGACAGTGAGCACGAAGCTCTGGTTGGCGTTCGGAGTCACTCCGTTCGTGGCGGTAAACGTCAAGTCATAGGTTCCACCGGAACCAGGGGCAGGCGTGCCACTCAATGCGCCCGTCGTCGAGTTGAACGAGATGCCGCTCGGCAACGTTCCCGACTCGCCGAACGTGGGGGCCGGCGAACCATTGGCCGTCACCGTGAACACCGAATTCACGCCGACGGTAAAGGTGGTGCTACCGGAACTGGTGATGACTGGTGCACTGCTGCTAGCCGGTGCAGTTTTTTTACTTTTCTGCGAATCGACAGACGTCGATGGTTGGGAACTGTTTTTTACCGCGACGGAAGTGCTCGTGCCCGAAATATGACCGTGGTTCTTATCGTTCTCATTTGAATGATGATCCCAGTCGTGGTGTTCGAGCTCGGACCACATGGACCCTGAAAAGATCGTGCTGGCGAACAAAAGATTGTGCGGAAGGGAAGATGCCGAAAGGAGCGTTCGGACTTCTAGCTGTTCGACCCCACAGGTCCGACTTAATTGCTTGCGGCGACGGGCGCGAGCGCTTGGACGACGAACGGGCCGAGACCGAGATAAGACATGGAGCCAATTCGAGATAAGCACGAGGCGCACTTTCACAGAGAGAGTAGAGAGTCACGCTTGCCGGATCGATAGGTGGCAATGGAGACGACGATCGGATGTTGCCGCGATGACAACGGACAGCGGTCCAGACTGCGGCATGTCGCGAGCGACGGCCACATTTCACGGGCCGAGCGGCAACGCACAGCGGGTGATCTCGCAGTCGCTGTCTCCAACGATGCTTCCGGCCTGTTGGCCGACCCGCCCATGGCCCAAGCCCTATGTACGCCCGCAAAATCCTATCCGCATTCGACGGTCCAAGCGCGGCCATTATTGCCCACTGAACTCAGTGATTCAACAGAAAACGTTTCCTATTCCACTTATATTGCAAATTTTATCCAATCTACCAGCGTGGTCCGTGAGTGACGAAATCGTTGATTCACCGCTCCGATTCCCTTACGTTGAACGCGAACACAGGAAGCCGTTGGAGGACCGTAGTCCCATGAAGCGATCACTTTCTCTCGCCACGCTCGCGCACCTATGCCTGCTCAACGCGACTGTCTTCGCCGCGCAGGTGAGCGCCGCGGAATCGGTCACCGGTCCGCTGGCGCAGAAGCTCTCGGGCAAGCCGCCGGCGCTTTCAGTGGGCGGAACAAGTGCCGCTGAAATAAAGGCAAAGATCAAGTCGGGTGAGATCAAGCTCGGGACTCGCGTCACCGAATTGCCACCGGGGGTTGAGGCCTCGTATGACGTCGAGTACGGAAAGGGCGGCACGACACCGCTGTTGCTCGATCTGTTCAAGCCCAAGACGATCAAAAAGCCCGTTCCTGGCCTGATCTTCGTTCATGGCGGCTCTTGGATCTCCGGCAGTCGCAAGATGTACGGCACCTATTGCCGGCACTTCGCGGCGAAGGGATATGTCGTAGCGACCATCGACTACCGCTTGAGCGGGGAAGCCCCGTTTCCGGCTGCCATCCAGGACGTCAATTGCGCCATTCGCTGGATGCGGGCCAATAGCCAAAAATTGGGCGTCGATCCGAATCGGATTGGCCTGGTTGGAGGCTCCGCCGGCGCGCACCTTGTGATGCTGGCCGCCTATGCAAATGCGCCCGATCCTGAACTCGAAGGGAGCGGCGGCAACAACGATGTCAGCACCCGTGTTCAAGCCGTCGTCGATATTTACGGCCCCAACCAGCTCGGTGGGCGAAGGAGCCGGGCCGTCGTCAAGTTCATGGGCGGAAAGACCTCGAACGAGGCTCCCGAAATGTACGCCAAGGCGTTGCCGATCACGCACCTCACCAAAGACGCCCCGCCAACTCTGATCCTGCACGGCACGGTTGACGAGTTGGTCAACATCTC
>CAYWOV010000845.1:0-2532 GCA_964459965.1 uncultured Planctomycetaceae bacterium
GCATCAAGTGCTTCGCGAATCGCCAGGATCGATTCTCGATCGTCCTGCTGGCCCCACGCAAATTCCCAACCGGACCCTCCGATCGCCCAAGTCCCAAGACCAAGGGGCGTAATCGAAAGGTCGGAATTTCCCAGTTGTCGCGTTTTCATTTTCCCATCTCCCGAAAAAGTTCCGCCAATCCGGCCAGCCTCGCGCTCTCCGCTGACTGACTGTTCCGACTAGGGCGTGACGCATGGGCCGTGCCAAATGGGGAGAATCGCCCCGCGAATCGTAGCGCCGCTCTGGACACGGTACTTGCCCGGGTTGAAAATCGATCCGTTCAGAACGGCCGGCCCTGCGGCCGGCGATCGTTGCGCAAACTCAACCACTGCAGCCAACTCGCCATGGCAAGCTTGCTCCTCGTCGATGACGACCCGGCACTGATCCTCGACCAGATCGAGCATGTCTTTTCGCCGCGGGGCGTCGAGATTGCGGTCACGGGGACCGGCCGTGAAGGGCTGCGGCAATTCGAGAAGCTTCGTCCCGACGTTGTGCTGCTCGACGTGCGGCTTCCCGACCTCTCCGGACTCGATGTGTTTCGACAGATTCACAAGAGCGATGCGCGGACTCCCGTCGTATTCATTACGTCGACGGCGGCGGCTGAGACGGCAATCGAAGCTGTCAAGCAAGGAGCCTTCGACTACCTCTTCAAGCCCGTCGATTTGGAACAGCTCACGCGCGTGGTCGGCCAGGCTCTCGAGCTGGGACGGTTGATGCGCGTGCCCGCCGTCGTTGCCGAGTCGTCCGCCGACGAGATCGAGGGCGACGCGATCATCGGCCGCTGCCCCGCGATGCGCGAAGTCTACAAGGCGATCGGTCGAGTGGCCGATCAGACCGTCATTGTGCTCATCACCGGGGAGAGTGGCACGGGCAAGGAATTGGTCGCGCGGGCCATTTACCAGCACGGGTCACGCGCGAAGGCGCCCTTCCTGGCGATCAATTGCGCCGCGATTCCCGAAAACCTGCTCGAAAGTGAGCTTTTCGGCCACGAAAAGGGGGCGTTTACTGGGGCCGATCGCCGGCGGATCGGCAAGTTCGAGCAGTGCAATGGAGGCACCATTTTCCTCGATGAGATCGGCGATATGCCGTTGGCGACGCAGGGGAAGATGCTGCGGCTCCTGCAGGACCAGACTTTTGAACGAGTCGGCGGAAACGAGACGATCCGCACCGACGTGCGCGTGATCGCCGCGACCAACCGCAACCTGAAGGCGATGTCCGAGGAGGGGCATTTTCGTCCCGATCTGTACTACCGGCTCAGCGTGTTCACGATCCCCCTGCCTCCTCTGCGCGAGCGCGGAGACGATCTGCCGATGCTCGTGCAACACTACATTCGCAGTTTCAACCGCGAGCTGGGCCGCGAGATTCGGGAAATCGCCCCGGAGGCACTGGCGCTGTTGTCCGCCTATTCGTGGCCGGGCAATATCCGCGAATTGCAAAGCGTGCTTAAGCAGGCGCTGCTGCAGGCGACCGGCGCCGTTCTGGTTCCGGCGTTTCTGCCCGAGCAGTTGAATCACCGCGAGGAAGGTTCGTCACCGCAACGCGAAGGCTCGGCAGAATTCAACTTCGAGGCTTTCATCCAACAGCAGCTTGAATCGGGAGTGAGCGATCTTTACGGGCAGACTCACGAAAAGCTCGACCGGATTCTTCTCCCGCTGGTCTTGCGATTCAGCGACGGCAACCAGCATCATGCCGCGCGGCTGCTGGGGATTGCCCGCCAGACCCTTCGCCAAAAACTGCGCGATTTGGGCCTGAGCATCTCTCATTCGGTGCAAACCGAAGAGACCGATCGCGATTAGGCGATTTTCCCAAGCCGTTGTCAGGCAGCAGTTTTGCCAGCCGGACAAGTTTCGTGCCCGGCCTCCGAGCTTGCCTGCGCGATTTCATCGGTTTTCCACGACCGAAGACCCGCTGAAACGGCTGGCCAGCACGCTTCCGACCGCCGAATCATATTCCGGCCGGCCATTGGCATGACGGGTGCATTACTCCTGTGACGTTTGCAGGGAATCAATGAAAAGGAGTCAGCCATGAGCACCTTAACTGTGATCCACCGTTCATTGTCACACGAATTGGCTGGTAACACTGGCCGTCGAGTCGGGGCCGACTCACGCCAATCCAAAAGCCGGGGGTCGATCCACTTCGAAGACGTGGTGGCAACGATCTCGCTCGCCGCACTCTCGACGACAGTGCTGACGCTGGTTTACCAATCGATCGTTCCCTGAGCGCGAGCACGAGAAAACTTGAAAGAGCCTTTCGATGAATAACGCACACACGACGCAAAGTGATGAAGATGTTCTGCTGGACACATTCGCAGCCGAGCTGACCGACGCGGCCTACCCCATCGCCCTTAAGTACGGAGTGATCGGATCCTCGCTCGATCTCGAACTCGAGATCTGGAAGACGCTCACCGAGTTGGTCCACAAACGGGCGCACGGGCTCCTGGCCGCCGACGCGCGTGTAGCTCGCGTGGAACCGCTGGCCCGACGCATATTCATT
>CAYWOV010000846.1:0-2530 GCA_964459965.1 uncultured Planctomycetaceae bacterium
GCTTTGGTACGACAACGAACTGGCCGGCTCGGATGCCAAGTTTACGCCCATCGCGCCGACGAGGGTGGACGAACCGGCGTTTCTTTTGGCGACGGGCGGCACGACGGGGCATCCCAAGGTGGTCGTCCTGAGCCATCGCAATCTAGTCGCCA
Organism: uncultured Planctomycetaceae bacterium; assembly: GCA_964459965.1. Lineage (GTDB taxonomy): Bacteria > Planctomycetota > Planctomycetia > Planctomycetales > Planctomycetaceae > DASPSM01. The sequence goes on from CAYWOV010000846.1 coordinate 153, forward strand.
ATGCGACGCAGATTCATGCCTGGGCCGGAGCGACGATGGGCTCCGAGTCAGTACTCGCCATCGTTCCCTTCTTCCACAGTTACGGACTCGCGACTTGCGCCCTGGCCGGCGTCTCGATGGCGGCGACGATCATCATGCACCATCGCTTCGTGCCGAAGATCGCGCTGGGGCTGATTGAACAGCACGAACCGACCGTCATGCCGGCCGTTCCGGCGATGCTGGTCGGACTCAACAAGCTGCTTCAATCTCGGCCCATGAAATTCCGTGCCTTGCGTTACTGCATGTCAGGCGGGGCGCCGCTGGATCGTCGCATCGCCGAGGAATTTGCTGCTCACACGGGAGCCACAGTGGTCGAGGGATTTGGCCTTTCTGAGGCCAGTCCTGTGACGCACGTCGGTCCGCTCGATGGATCGGCCCGTCCGGGAACAGTCGGACTCCCGCTACCGGATACCGACGCCCGCATCGTCGATCCGGCAACCGGCCGCACCGAACTCCCTGCCGGCGAAGTCGGCGAGCTAATCATCAAGGGGCCGCAGGTCATGCTCGGCTACTTGAACGATCCTGAAGCCACCGCCCGCACAGTGCGCGACGGCTGGCTCTATACGGGCGATCTTGCCATCCAGGATGCCGAAGGTTTCTTTCGGATCGTCGACCGCAAGAAAGATCTGATTATCACGTCGGGCTTTAACGTCTATCCGAGCGACGTCGAACAAGTCCTTAGGACCTGTCCCGGCGTGGCCGACGCGTGCGTGATCGGCGTTCCCGATTGCGAACGCGGCGAGATCGTGAAAGCGGTGATCGTCCCCCAGGCGGGAAGCCGCCTCTGCCGGCGAACCGTCGAAGCCCATCTCGAGCAGCACCTCGCGAAGCACAAACGACCCCGGCTGATCGAAATCGCCGGCGTCGAATTACCTCGTAATTTCCTCGGCAAGGTCTTTCGCCGCAAGCTGCGCGAAGCCCACGTCGAAACGGCGCCCCAGGAGAAATTCACCACGGAGGCAAATTGCTCAACTATGAACGGTGGTTGATCGATGTCCACGCGGATTGGAACGAGTAAACGGCGGTCCTGGAGGGCCGCCTCGGTCATTGCGCTTTCTTTGGTCGGCCTTGCCGTTCTAACTCGACCGCCCTTCGGAATCGCACCCCTGACGGCCCGCCCTAGCCCGAAGACAGTCAACGTCGCCCCTCCGACTGCTCAGTACGTCCCCTCGCCCTTGCAGCAAGCCGCCCCAAATGTCGCGGCAGGTTCCCGCGAAAAGCGAGCGATCGACCTCAAAATGCCCAAAGCGGACAAGACGGCCGCAGGCTCCGCCGAACTTGGTCCGTTCGCGGCTCGCCGCGTGCTGACGGGCGTCACGCAACTCGCCTTAGCGATCCCCGGATCGTCCACCGCGCCCTCCCGACAACAGATGGCCGAGCCGACTGAGTCTCGTATTTTGCGGGAGCATTTCGCCAGATTGAAGACCGGTCGCGCGCAGTTCAACCGCCTCCCCGGCTACACGGCGACGATGGTTAAGCAAGAGCGGGTCGGTACCTCCCTCTTGGACGAAGGCACGTTTGGAATCAAAGTCCGCCATCAGCCGTTCGCGGTCTATATGAAGTGGCAGAGCGGCGACGAAGCGGGCAAAGAGGTGCTGTACGCCGATGGCACGAACGAAGATCAATTACTCGTGCACCTCGGCGGCTTAAAGGGCCGAATCCTGCCCGCTTTCAAGATCGACCCGTTCGGCTCGCTGGCCCTTCAACACTCGCGCTACCCGATCACGAAGCTCGGCATCGTGGCCTTGGCCGACTCGCTGATCGAACGCCGCCAACTCGAGTTGCGAGAGAATGTCACGGTTCACGTCGAGCAACGACAGGACGCCGACTGCGACGGCTGGCCCTGCTCGGTTTACGTCTTCGAGGACGCCGACCAAAGCCAGTCGCCCATCTATCGTAAATCGGTCCAGTTCATCGACCGCCAGTGGAACGTCCCGCGGCGAGTGGCCAATTACACATGGCCCGAGCCAGGCCAGCACTTGCAAGGCGCGGCCCTCGACGAGGCGACCCTCATCGAGTATTACATGTACTCGGAAATCGTGACCGATGCTCATCTGACCGACGTGGACTTCGACCGCGCCAACGACGAGTATCATTTTCACTGATGATCTCGCGATAAGACACGGGCGGGTCAAAGTGTCGCGCACGGCATAAGTGGGACAAGGCCGGCTCGGCGGCCACCGGCCTGTTTTCCCAGGGTAGCCCAACGCGCCCATGGCGGGCCGGTGCTCGCCTCGCGAGCGTGTCCAATTTCGATGGACGACTGTTGCCCCTTCCCGTCGCCGCGGCGTGCGTACAATTATTGATCTGGAATAAGGAGTAAGACGCATGGCAGAGCC
>CAYWOV010000847.1:0-2530 GCA_964459965.1 uncultured Planctomycetaceae bacterium
GAATTCCGTCGGCGTCATCATCCTGGGCGATTACCTGGAGATTTCCGAGGGAGATGAGGTCAAGACCACCGGCGCGTTGCTGTCAGTGCCAGTCGGCGAAGCCCTCATCGGCCGCGTGGTCAACCCCGTCGGCATCCCTCTGGACGGTAAGGGCCCGATTGTCACTGACCAACGACGGCCCGTCGAGACGATTGCTCCGGGTATTGCCGCCCGCCAGCCGGTCAAACAGCCTCTGCAAACCGGCATCAAGGCCATCGACGCCATGACCCCCATTGGTCGCGGTCAGCGCGAGCTGATTATCGGCGACCGGAAAACCGGGAAAACGGCCGTCGCCATCGATACGATCATCAATCAGAAAGGGGGCGACGTCATTTGCATCTACGTCGCCTGCGGTCAGCGTGCCAGTGCGACGGCGGCCGTCGTCGAAGTTCTCCGCGAACACGGCGCGTTGGATTACACGATCATCATCAGCGCCACGTCGGCCGATCCGGCCCCGCTCCAATACGTCGCTCCCTACGCGGGGGCGGCGATGGCCGAGCACTTCATGTGGCAGGGGAAACACACGCTGGTCATTTACGACGACCTTTCCAAGCAGGCACAGGCCTATCGCCAATTGTCGTTGTTGATGCGTCGTCCTCCCGGGCGCGAGGCGTACCCCGGCGACGTGTTTTACTGCCATAGCCGTCTCCTCGAGCGGGCCTGCAAGCTCAACGATAAGTTGGGCGGCGGCTCGATGACCGCGCTGCCGATCATTGAAACGCTCGAAGGCGAAGTCTCCGCGTACATCCCCACAAATGTGATCTCGATCACGGACGGACAAATCTATCTGGAGCCGGACCTGTTCTTCGCCGGCGTGCGACCGGCCATCAACGTCGGTATCAGCGTGTCGCGCGTCGGTGGAAACGCCCAGACCAAAGCCATGAAGCGCGTCGCGGGCAGCTTGCGTCTCGACCTGGCCGCGTTCCGTGAGTTGGAGGCTTTCGCCCAGCTCGGCACCGAGCTCGACAAGGCGACACAGCGGCAGCTGGATCGCGGTTATCGAATGGTGGAACTGCTCAAGCAGCCCCAGTACGACCCACGTGCCATGGTCGACCAGGTGATCTCCATCTTCGCGGGCACTCAGGGCTACTTCGACACGATTGCGGTCGGCGACGTGGCTCGCGTCGAGAAGGAATTGCTGACGTTCATGAAGGACAAGAAGTTCGAGCTCCGCAATAAGATTGTACAAACGGGGGCGCTCGACGACGCCACGCTGGCCGAGTTGCGCCAGGCGCTAGACGAGTTTCTCAAACAATCCGAGACGGCCGGGCGCAAAGTGGTGGCGGCTTCCTAGTCTCGTCGACCGACGGTATGTGGTGACATGGCAAAAGCGCGAGCGATTATCAAACGCCTCAAGGCGGTGAAAAACATCCGCAAAATCACGCGGACCATGGAATTGATTGCCACGGCCCGGTTTAAAAAGGCCATGGACCGAGCCAGCCAGGCCGCCTCGTACACGCGAAAGATTTCCGAAATCGTGGCCGATCTCTCCAAGGCCAATCTGCAAATCACCCACCCGCTGCTCGAGGATCGTCCGGAACCGAAAGCGTCGATCCTGCTGGTCCTCACGTCGAATCGCGGCCTGTGTGGCGGCTATAACTCGGGTGTTCTGCGGCAAGTGATGCAGCGACTTCGTCGTGCACGCGAGACGGAGGAAACAATTTCGCTCGAGGTCTCCGGTAAGCGGGGTATTAACTTTCTGAAATTCCAGGGGCGTCCCGCGGATCGCACCTATACGCATTTCGAGGATAAGCCGACGTTCGCTCAGGTCGAGGAGCTTGCGGACCGCTTTATCGAGGGCTTTTGCGCGAGGAAGTTCGATCGGCTGGAAATTGCCTACACGAAATTCCAAACGGCCTCCAGGCAGGTGGCCGTGCTGGAGCGGCTCTTGCCCATTGGAACTCTGGAGATGGATCAGGCGAAGTCGAAAGTGGCGTCAGAAGCCGACAAGGAGGAACGACTCGTCGAGTACGAATTCCTTCCCTCCGCGGGCGAAATCCTTCAAGAGATCGTGCCAGCCGCCTTCAAGGCCCGCTTGTTCAAATGCTTCTTGGATGCGGCTGTCAGCGAGCAGATCTTCCGCCGTGTGGCAATGAAAGCGGCGACCGAAAACGCTCAAGAAATGATCGGAGATCTGTCACAGTTGTATAACCGGGCACGTCAAACGCAGATCACCTCGGAACTCAGTGAGATCATTGGCGGTGCCGCCGCGCTTGAATAAATGAGATACCAGAAAGCGGCCGAGGGCGGCCGAGAAATGAAAACACGGAACACTCCATGCATAAAACAACAAACGGCCACAATATCGGGCGCGTGACGCAGATCATCGGATCGACGTTCGACGCCGAGTTTCCGGAGTCGTCGCTGCCCGAGATTTATAACGCACTCAAAATCGACCAGCAGGTCAAAGGCATTCACGTCAAGGTCACCGGCGAGGTGCAGCAGCACTTGGGTGGGGGACGCGTGCGATGCGTCGCACTGGGTTCGACGG
>CAYWOV010000848.1:0-2525 GCA_964459965.1 uncultured Planctomycetaceae bacterium
AGGTATGCGTTTCGTGGAACAGGCCCGCCAGCAGCACGCGTTTTTTCATCGGTTCGGCCGTCATTCACTCCACGCAGCGAGTCAAATCAAAGAATCGACCTTGCGGCCCAATCCGCGCAGGACCTCTTCCGCCGCCCAAACGCCGTGAAAGACGGCCTCCTCGCAAAGGGCCACGCCGCTCAGATCGGTCCCCGCGAAATGGACGGGACCGAGCGGCAGGGATGCTTGCCGCCGCGCGGAACTCCACACGAATCCGGTCCGCGGCCGCACCATCGCGTGCCCCCACTTCATCACGTCCAGCCGCTCGATGAGCGAACGGATTTCCGGATGGGCCGTCTCCAAATCGCGGACGACTTTCTCGGCAGCCTCGTTCCATGTCATGTCCAGCAGCCGTTGCCGTGCCACGCGTGCCGGCTCGTCGCAAAGTGCGTCGTACCAGGTCAGCACGGTTGGGCCGTAATCGACGCCGGCTTGATGGGTGGCCGTGACGTAGCCGAGCGAACGACTGTCGTAAAACACGTTGTCCCAACACAGCGGAAAGCCGATCTCCTCAGGCCGCTGGCGCAGATGCACATTTGCCACGAGCCACGGGCTGTATTCGAACTCCGCGGCGTTCCTCCGGCGTTCTGCGGGAAGGTCGCGGATCACATAGGGCGCCAGAAATTGCGGCGCGGCAAAGACGGCGCGACGGGCGCGAAAGCCGACGATGTTTTGCGTCCCTATGTCGATAGCCACTATTTCGACGGACGTGTCTTCTTCACGGCGCAAGAGATCGACACAGGCCAGCCCACATCGCAGGTTGGCGGCAACCCGGTCGGCCAGATGACGAACGATGCGGCCGTTGCCTTCGGGCCAAGTGATCACCGGTTGCGGTTCGCCGGTCGGCGTGCGCAGACGGGAGACGAAATAAAAGACCCCGGCCCACGCGCTCGTTTCATCGATCGTCGAACCGTAATCGTCTCGGCACGAGTAATCGACGAGCCAATGCAGCCGAGGCGAATTCCAGCCCTGACGGCGCAGCCATTCGCCCATCGAAATGCTGTCGAGCGCGGTGACCTCGGCGTCGTCGCTCGCGGTGGCGATGGGAATAGCGAAGGCACGCCGCCCCTTGCCGTCGCGCCAGCGAGTCCAGCGCGCCATTTCTGCGCGGAACGCTTGCATCGCAGCCAGGTCGCCACCCGAAGCGCTGTCCAACGGAAACAGGCCTTCTTGCCACAAGCCATCCAGAAAGACACGTTCGCCCGGGTCGCGGCACAGGAATTGTTCGCTGACGATCGGACTGCCGGTTGCATCGAGCCTCTCGATGACACCCATTTCTTTCAAGATCGCGATCAGCGAGCGATTCTCGCGCATGGGGACGGGGACGTAGTGGGCTCCCCAAGGATAAGCAGTCACCGATGACTGCCCCGAACGTGCGGTGCCGCCGGGAACGGTTTCCAATTCGAGCACGAGAAACCGCTCGATACCACCGCGTTGGAGACGCCACGCGGCGGCGAGGCCCGAAATCCCGCCGCCGATAACAACGACATCGGTCTCGTGCCAGGCGTCAGTGGCCGGGCGCGGGCGAAAGCCGTCGCGGATGCGATGGCCGATTGCAAAGTTGGGCGCGAGAATTTCGCCGGCCGGTGGCAGCATCGGTTCACGCCGCGTGCAGCCCGCCATTAAGCTTGCCGAGCCGCCGAGCAGTCCGGCCAACATGCGTCGTCGGCTGATCGGTCCTATGTCGATCTTTCTCACTCCCAGCGCCGCCATTCTGAATCGTAGTAGCGCACGAGTGCCTGGTTATCAAGTCGATTCAATTCCGTATCGATTCTGCGGACGTCGACGGCGAAATGAAACAGTCCCTCCAGCGACTGCCGATCGAGAAATCTCAGATGGGGGACGACCTCAGGCGCGATCGTCGACGGCACATCGAACGGCTCGGCCGCCGCGAGTGCAAAGCCCCAAATGCCGAAGGAAGGCACGGTCGCTTGATACGGCCGGACCTGAAAACCGGCTGCTTCCAGGGTGCCGATGATGCACCAATAGGCGTGCGGCGCAACCAGGGGCGACGTGCACTGGACCGCGACGGCCGCCCCCGGCGCGAGCCGCTGTTTGAGCAGCCGGAAAAATCGCGTTGTATACAGTTTGCCGACGGAGAATGTGCCCGGATCCGGGAAATCAAGGATAGCCGCGTCATACGACGGCCCGGCGTCTTGAATCCACAAGAAGGCGTCCTTGTTGACGACGGTGACACGCGGATCCGTGAGCGAATTGCCGTTCAGCTCGGCGAGTGCGGGAAACCGTTCGGATAGAGTCGTCATGTCAGGATCGAGGTCGACAAGCGTTACCGACTCGACGGATCGGTGCCGCAGGATTTCGCGGACCGCAAGTCCGTCGCCCCCTCCGAGCACGAGCACGCGCCGCGGCGAACGGGCTACCGAAAGCACGGGATGGGCGAGCGCTTCGTGGTAACGATATTCGTCAACTGAATTGAATTGCAAGTTGCCGTTCAAATACAGCTGAAATCCGCCGTCGCCGCGCCG
>CAYWOV010000849.1:0-2525 GCA_964459965.1 uncultured Planctomycetaceae bacterium
GACGCCAACTTCGAGTTGGTCCGGTGATCCTCTTTGAGCTGACTCTTGCTGGCAGTGAATTTATCGGCCATATCTTATTTATCGTGGATCCTGCGAACAGGCAGCAACGCCCGCCCGACTGTATTTTTTCGCCCCAAACCGCGATTTCTGAACCTGTTCCCCGACCCAGCTCTCCGCCGCCGTCTTCAAACCGCCGCCCCTATTTGGGTTTTTTCGCCCCGTACCGGCTGCGGGCCTGTTTGCGGTCGGTGACCCCCAGGGTATCGAGCACGCCGCGGACGATTTTATACCGAATACCGGGCAAGTCGCGAACACGGCCGCCGCGGACCAGCACGATCGAGTGTTCCTGCAGGTTGTGCCCTTCGCCGGGGATATACGCGGTGACTTCCTTGCCGTTGGAAAGCCGCACACGAGCCACCTTCCGCAAAGCCGAGTTTGGCTTCTTCGGGGTGACCGTTTTGACGAGCAGACAAACCCCCCGCTTCTGCGGGCAACCTTCGAGCACGGGCGTCTTGGTTTTGCCGTGCTGAACTCGGCGCGGTTTCCGGATGAGCTGATTAATCGTAGGCATTCGCTTTTCGCTGCTTTCGCACGATTCCAAACAGGACAGTCGCGAAGAATCTTGAACTCTAGCCGTGCTCGAAAAGAGCGTCAAGCGAGAGGAACGAGGGGAGAGGGCAGAGAGGAGGGGGCAGAGGGTCGGCGAAGCCGGTTTTTTCGTGCCGTGTCGAGCTGCACCGCAAGGGTGCCGCAGTTTTTTCGGTTGTCTTTCACCCTCTGCCCTCTTCCCGCTGCCCTCTCCCCTCCTACTTTTTGGCTTCCGAAACAATGGACCCATCGCTCACGGTTGTTGACGACTTGTCGGTTCAAGCGGGCTCGACCTCGACTGAAATATCGGGCTGAAATATTGTCTGCCATCTTTTCGCTTCCGCAACTGCCGCGGAGTGAGTCGGAAACACCATCGCCTGTTCGCGAGTACCAAAGAAGTGCCAGTCGTCACTGGATGTCGCTGACCGCCAACTCGGGTTGACGGAGAGCCCATTCGGCACAGCCTTGACGACAAAACCTTCGGCCATCGGTTTCACGCTGTTACAGATGGCCCGCCGTGTGATTCTGGCAGTGGCCGAGCGATTCGTAGCTGACTATCGCGGCCAGATTCTATCGCGTGTGGCGGTTATCTTGATGAAGATGTCCGCAATTTAACTTACGAACCGGATTCGCGCGTGGTGATTACGTTGCGTCGCACGATTTGAAAGAGCCACTGCGGATGGTCGTCAGTTACATGACTCTGCTCAGTGAAGAATTTGCGGGCAAGCTCGGCGCCGAGGAGAACAAGGACATCAACTACGCTTGCGGTCGAGAGTGTTCCCGGTGAGCGGCACACGCGGCGACGATCGGCCACCCATCGACCATCCACGCGGCCGTGCTTCATCACCAGCGATCAGCCAGCCGGCGAATTCCACGCATCGACGACCATGTCGGTCATTCGGAACGTGTGCAGTCGCTCGACTGGCTCGTTCCAACGCGGCGGAAGAAACTTAAGTCAATGAGGGCGCTGGGACTCGAACCCAGGACCTACGGATTAAAAGTCCGGCTCATTCCTACGCTGCACTATGCTCCGCTACGCAAGTCCTCGTGAAATTCAGCGTTTTCCAGCATTCTCGCGTAGAGCAGGATCGGGCATCGGATGCTAGCTTAGTCGGAATGGCGCAGGAACAATGCAGGAACAGGGCTCGACGCTCACTGCGACTGACCGCCCACAAGCCCCTCAGATGGGACCGGGCTGAAGCACGTCGGATTGCCATGCGGGTGCTCCGATCGCCGACTGGCGATCCAGCAGGTCGCTAGAATCGGTGAGCCTTAGCGCGCTAACGGCCAGAAAGGAAAGGCGGCTCCCCGCCAGTGTTCAACACACCGGTCGCGATTGTCGTCGGGAAGATCAAGTAGCGGGGGGACTCGAGCCCACTCACCCCGTTGCGGGACACCGGATTTTGAATCCCGCGGATGGCTACGGTCCACTTCGCTACGCGATACAAAATCACGGAAACATCGGAATTAAAGCAGTTTTGGAATCGGGCAGCGTCGGGCATCGGATGCGTGGTTGGTAGGAATGGAGTAGGAACAGCCCCGGCGTTCGAATGCGACGCACCGTCTGGAAGCCCCGCAGATCTTGGCGAGTAGTTGCCGACCTGTTCTAAATGTTGGTGATCTGCCCGATTTGGCTTGGCACGCACGGCGTTGACCAGCGACGAGTCCGGATCCATCTGGGGAATGTTGGTCTAAATGGCATGGCAAGCGACCTCGAACGAGTCTCCCCCCGTCAAATCGAAGATCGTCGCGACAGTCGGGCCTGCGTGCGAGGCTCGCGAGCGGCTTCGAGCTCTCGTCCTGGCCGGTGTCGACGTTTTCCGGCTGAACTTCGCACATGGCACGCACGAATGGCTGTCCGGAATTCTGACGTCGATCCGTTCGGTGTCACTGGAACTGGATCGACCCGTGGGAATCCTGGCGGACCTGGCCGGGCC
>CAYWOV010000850.1:0-2523 GCA_964459965.1 uncultured Planctomycetaceae bacterium
TGTGCGCGACTGCGAAAAACTCGGCGCAAGCGGGTTTATGGCCATGCCGGCCATGGTCTACAAGGCCGACGCGAGGGAAGCCGTCCATCACTTTCGACAAGTGGCGTCGGCGACCGGTCTGCCGTGGATGCTGTACAACAATCCGGTCGGCTATCCGGTCGACATCACGCCTGCCATGTTCGTCGAGCTTGCCGATATACCGAATCTGGTCGCGATCAAGGAAAGCTCGGCCAATACGCGCCGCATCACCGAATTGCGAATCGCGGTCGGCGATCGTTACGCGCTCTTTGTGGGAGTCGACGACCTGATTCTTGAGTCCTCGGTCCTCGGAATCGACGGCTGGGTCGCCGGCTCGGGAATCGCCGCGCCAAAGGAGAATCAGTACTTTTGGGAACTGACGCGGCGCGGTCGTTGGGACGAGGCCCGGGCGATGTATCGTTGGTTCTACCCGCTGTTGAAACTCGATACACAGGTCAAGTTCGTGCAGTACATCAAGCTTGCCGTGCAGGAGGCGGGACTGGGCCGCGAGTGGGTGCGGAGCCCGCGTTTGCCGCTTTCCGGTCCGGAGCGCGAAAGCGTCTTGTCGACCATTCGTACCGCCTTCGCCAATCGTCCTCAACTCCCGGCAGTCTGACGATGCAGCGCATTGCCATCATCGACTCCCACACGGGCGGCGAGCCGACGCGCGTGGTCGTCGCAGGCGGCCCAAATTTGGGCAGCGGTTCGTTATCCGTACAACGGGAGCAGTTCCGATCGCACCACGACTCGTTTCGTCGAGCGGTGATCTGCGAGCCGCGCGGCTCTGACGTGCTGGTGGGCGCACTCCTTTGCCCGCCGGGCGATCCGGCCTGCGCAACGGGATTGATCTTTTTCAACAACGTCGGCTACCTGGGGATGTGCGGGCACGGCACGATTGGTGTGGCCGTCACGCTCGGTCATCTGGGGAGAATCGGTGCTGGGAATTACATCTTCGAGACTCCTGTGGGTCGCATTCCGATCGACTACGACGGGGCCAATACCGTGTCGCTGGAAAACGTCGCCAGCTTTCGATTCGCGAAAGATGTCGTCGTGGATGTGAATGGGGTCGGTCAAGTGACCGGCGACGTGGCTTGGGGCGGCAATTGGTTCTTCCTGGTCCGCGACAAACTTGAGCAACTCGAATTGAATCGAGTGGACCGCCTGACCGACATCACGCTGCGAATCCGGGCCGCGCTCCGTGAAAATAACATTACCGGCGCGAACGGGGCAGAAATCGACCACGTTGAGCTCTTCGGTCCGGCGCACGACGCGCGTAACCACAGCCGCAATTTTGTTCTGTGCCCGGGCGGCGCGTACGATCGGTCGCCCTGTGGTACCGGGACCAGCGCGAAAATCGCCTGCCTGGCGGCTGACGGGCTGTTGAAACCAGGCGAAATTTGGCGTCAGGAGAGCATACTCGGCAGCGTCTTCACGGCCTCTTACCGAAAAGAGGGAGAGCAATCGATCCCGAATATCTCGGGTCAGGCTTTCGTCACCGCCGAAGCCACGCTGGTGATTGACGATGCCGATCCGCTTGCCTGGGGCTTCCCGTCGTGAGCGGCGAGCCCGGGCTGCCAGCAGCCAAACGAGCCGATCGCGTGGTGGTTGTCGGCGGCGGCGTGATCGGCGCCTCATGTGCCTACTATCTCCGTCAGGTCGGACGAGAGGTAACGCTGATCGACGCGGGACAGTTCGGCCAAGGCTGCTCGCACGGGAACTGTGGTTATGTCTGTCCGAGCCATGTGCTCCCGCTGGCCGGTCCCGGCGCGTTCCGCTCGACGCTCAAAACCCTCTTCCAGCGAAACTCGCCCTTGAAGGTCCGCTGGCGTCTTGATCCGGCCATGTGGAGTTGGTTTTGGCAGTTTGCACAAAGGTGTAACGAACGCGACGCCCTCGCCGCGGGCCACGCGATCCAGCAACTCCTTGTGTCATCCCGATCTCTCTACGACGAACTCTTTCAAGCCACGTTGTCAGAGGTGGAGTGGGAGCCGTCGGGGCTGCTCTTCGTGTTTCGAACGCCGTTCAAGATGGAGCACTATGCCGCGACCGATCGCCAGCTGACAAACGAGTTTGGTCTGAAAGCGATTCGATTCGATGCCGACGCGCTCCAGGCGATTGAACCTTGCCTCAAGCAGTCGGTTGCCGGCGCGTGGCAATACCCGTCGGACGGACAATTGCGTCCCGATAAACTGATGTCGGCCTGGAAGCGCGTGCTTGGATCGATCGGCGTGGACGTGCGCGAATACTGGACTCCCCGAGAGTTCGGGGCGAATGGACGCCTCGTCCGTCGATTGCTCACCGATCAAGGCGAGATTGCCGCTGATCAGGTCGTCATCGCCACCGGAGCCTGGACACCCCAGTTGCGCCACATGTTACGTTGCCCGATCCCCATTCAACCGGGGAAAGGCTATTCGCTCACCATGCCGCGGCCGGGGGTTTGCCCGCGGAGCCCGATGATCTTCGAGGAGCATCGGGTCGCCCTCTCGCCGATGCAAAGCGGCTTTC
>CAYWOV010000851.1:0-2509 GCA_964459965.1 uncultured Planctomycetaceae bacterium
AAGCCGGGGCCGCGCGTGTCGACGATGAACGCGCTCATCCGGTCCTTGCGTCCCTCGGGATAAGCAAACACGATGATCGCCCCGGCAACGCCGCCGTTGGAGATCAAATACTTGACGCCGTTGAGCAGGAAACGGTCCCCCTCACGCCGATAGGTGCTCGTCATTTCCAGCGGGTTCGAGCCGGCGTCGGGCTCGGTGAGACCGAAGGCCATGATTTTTTCGCCGGACGCGGCCGCGGAAAGATAGCGTTTTTTTTGCTCCGCGTTGCCCCATTCGATGATCGGCATCTGGCCGATCGAAATGTGCCCGGAAAACAGAGTCCGCAGGCCGGTCCCTTCGCGTCCGATGCGGACGAGCGCTTTGACGTACGTCGCCAGGTCGCAGCCGCGGCCGCCGTATTCCTTCGCCGTGAACATGCCGAAGAGCCGATATTTTTTCGCCAATTCGATCGCTTCGGCGTTGAAGCGGTGCTCGAGATAACAGATTTCTTCAAGCGGCCGTACTTCTTGGCAATACGCCTCGACATCGGCCAAAAGAGCCTGGTTTTCGGCTGTGCTCATGTTTCCCGCCATCATCGGATTGCTGAATTGGATTGCGAACGGCTGTATGATACGGGGACGAAGCCCCTTCGACCATTCCGCGTTTCGCAAGCGGCCGACTGGCCATTCAATCGACGGTGTTCCCTTTCGATCCCGAGTCGCACTCCATGTCTTTGAACCTGGCCTCTCTGCTGCGAAATTCCGCCCGAGTCAACGGGCCGTCGACCGCGGTGATCCACGACGAACTGCGACTTCGCTATTCCGAACTGGACGAAGCCGCCGCGCGGTTTGCCGGCGACCTGTTGGCCGAAGGTCTGCAGCCGGGCGACAAGGTGGCCTTGCTGGTGCCGAACGTGCCGGCTTTCACGATCGCCTACTTTGGCGTGCTGTATGCCGGCGGAGTGGTGGTTCCGCTGAACACGCTGCTGGTGGCCAACGAGATCGCCTTCCAGCTCGAGGACAGCCAGGCGCGGGCCTTTGTGGTCCATCGTCAATGCAGTGCCGCGGCTCGGGATGCCCTCGAGTGCGCTCCAGGCTGCCGGCTGATCTACACGGTCGAAATCGACGAGGGCGCAGCCGCACCGCCGGGCAGCAAACGCTTTGAAGATGTGATCGCGACCGCCGCTTCGGCCGATCTCGCCCAGACGGCCGGCGACGACACCGCCGTCATTCTCTACACCAGCGGCACCACGGGCAAACCGAAGGGGGCCGAACTGACGCATTTCGGGCTGTATTACAACGCTCAGTTAATCGCCGAGCGGGCACTCGGCCGTTGGCCGGATGAGCCCCACTTGTTGGGCCTGGGCGACGTGGCCTTGTCGGCGCTGCCGCTGTATCACGCGTTCGGACAATCCAACATCCAGAACGCCGTGCTTTTCGGTGGGGGAACCGTGTCGTACTTATTGCGGTTCTGCCCGGCCACCGCGGCCCGAATGTGCGCTCGCGACCGGGTCACGTTCTTCGCCGGCGTTCCCACAATGTACATCGCCCTCCTAAACGAACCGGCCGTGACAAGCGACCAATTGGCGACGCTGACTCGTTGCGTTTCCGGAGGGGCCGCCCTGCCGGTTGAAGTGAAAGAGGCCTTCTTCAAGCGATTCGGCCTGCGGATTCAAGAAGGATACGGTCTGACCGAGACGTCGCCGCTTGCCTGCATTCAGCCGTCGAATGAGACCGCGAAAGCCGGCACAATCGGCAAACCCGTGCTGGGCGTCGACATGAAGATCTTCGACGACCAGGACCGCGAAGTTCCGCAGGGCGAGCGCGGCGAGATTGTGATCCGCGGCCACAACATCATGAAGGGTTACTTCAAACGGCCCGAGGCCACCGCCGAGGCGATGCGAAACGGATGGTTCCATTCGGGCGACATCGGTTACGTCGACCCGGAGGGCGATTTCTTCATCGTCGACCGCAAAAAAGACCTGATTATTCGCGGCGGATACAACGTCTACCCACGCGAAGTCGAAGAGGCGCTCTACTCCCATCCGGCCGTGGCGGAGGCCGCGGTCATCGGCGTGCCCGATGCGCGGCTCGGCGAGGAGGTCAAGGCGGTGGTGGCATTCCGCCCTGGATCGTCCGCAACCGCGGAGGAGATCATCCAGCATTGCAAAGGGCTGGTCGCGGCCTACAAATATCCGCGAGTCGTCAAGATTGTCGATTCTTTGCCGAAAGGGCCCACCGGAAAGATCCTCAAGCGGGCGTTGCGAGATTCGTAGGCAAGGCGCTCAAAAGCCGCACGCCTTGCTGGCCCGATCCCTTCCGCAAAATGGGAATGCTGGAAAAATCGCCCTTTTGTTTCGCCTGACTGGCCAGTCGGCCTTGGACCCAACCGACGTCTTTCACGTAAGATAGTTCCACGGTCGTTCCTCGCACTCAGTCACCGCCAAAAGATCGCTAGACGGCATGTCCAACGTCACCGGCGTGCAACAAGCCCGCGACCGGGTCCTGCAAATGGCCCGGCAGATCGAGGA
>CAYWOV010000852.1:0-2508 GCA_964459965.1 uncultured Planctomycetaceae bacterium
CTGGCTTCGATCATCGAGCTGCAGAACGTGATCATGGAGAAGGGAACTCTCACGGGAAAGGAATTCGCCGAGCGGCGAACCGCCGAGGGGCCGGCTCCTTTGTCGCTCGAAGAATTGCGACGCAGCCGGGATTTTCTGCTCGAAAAGGCCATTGAGCAGGAGCAATCGTTACAACAGCCGCATTGACGCCGGCTGTTTTCAGAACACAAAGCCCATGAGCACGACCGAAGAGCGGCTGAAAGAACGGTTCGGAGCGGCCGGTTTTCAAACCAGCCGCTTCCGCGACAACGTTCGCTTCGACATTTCCTCCGAAAACATCCAATCAGCACTCGCGTTTGTAAAAAACGACTGCGGTTTTGACTTCCTGGCCGAGCTGACGGCCGCCGACCTGCTGGAATACCCCGACGCGCGAAATCGTTTTCGCGTGATCTATGTGCTGGTGAACACGGCGACCGGCGAGCGGATCATTCTGCGGACGCACGTCGACGAACCCGATCCGACGCTTCCGTCAGCCGTTTCCCTGTGGCAAGGGGCCAACTGGATGGAACGGGAAGTGTTCGATATGTTCGGCATCCGCTTCTCCGGCCATCCGAATCTGAAGCGGATTCTGATGCCCGAAGAATTCGCCGCCTTTCCTCTGCGTAAAGACTATCCCTTGCGAGGGCGCGGTGAACGACATAATTTCCCTGTGATCACGCGAGCTGAGTCATGAGTGGCGATTGGCGAGTGGTTCCCTCAATGTTTGACCGAGTCGACAGGACCGAATGATCCAATGCCGTTGCAGCTTTCCGAGCTGAGTGACGTCCAGTCGCCGGACAAGGAATACCTGTGGACCCTCAATTTCGGTCCGCAGCATCCGGCCACGCACACGACGTTGCGGCTGTTGTTGACGCTCGACGGCGAGACGATCGTCGATGCCGTGCCGGACATCGGCTATCTCCATAGCGGTTTTGAAAAGCTCGGAGAAGATCTCGACTTCAATCAATACGTGACGATCGTCGACCGGATGAACTATATCTCTCCGGTCGCAAACGAAATCGCCTGGCATCACGCGGTGGAGAAGCTACTGGGTGTGACGCTCACGCCGCGGTGCACGTATCTGCGCACGATCCTCGCCGAATTGATGCGGATCCACGACCATTTGCTGTGCGTGGGCGCGGCAGCCCTGGATCTCGGCGCGTTCACGCCGTTTTTGTATGCGTTCAAGCAGCGCGAGAAAATCAGCGACCTGAATGAATTCGCTTCGGGTCAGCGATTCCACGCGAGCTACACACGTGTCGGCGGCGTCATGTATGACGTGGACGACGCGTGGATCAACCGCGTGCGCGAGTTCGTGGCCGGTTTTCCCGCCGCTCATGCCGAGATCGACGGCATGTTGACGAAAAACCGAATCTTCGTCACGCGGCTCAAAGGGATCGGCGTTTTGTCCCGCGAGGACGCGATCAACTTCAGCGTCAGTGGACCGCTGGCTCGGGCGAGCGGCGTGCTTCGCGATTTGCGGAAGGACGAGCCCTATCTCGCCTATCCCGACCTTGATTTCAAGGTGGTCTGCTCAAACGGGTGCGACTGCTTCGCCCGGTACCTGGTGCGGATGCAGGAGATGCTCGAGAGCATCAAAATCATCGAACAGGCCGTCGAGAGTTTTCCCTCGGGACCCGTGAATGTCGATGCGGAGGGCCGCGCGATCGTTCCCGGCAAACAAGAGGTCTACCAAAGCATCGAGGGGCTGATCCGCCACTTCGAGGTGATCATTCCCAATCGCGGCTTTATTGCCCCGAACGAGGAGATCTACGCGGCCAACGAGACGGCCAACGGCGAGCTGGGCTTTTACATCGTCGGCGATGGGACGATCAAGGCGTATCGCGCCCGCACGCGGCCGCCGTCGTTTATTCATTTCGCGATCTTTCCGAGCTTGATTAAGGGGCACACGTTGAGCGACGTCGTGGCCGTGCTGGGCAGTCTCAACATCATCGCAGCGGAGCTCGACCGATGAGCGCGCTTTCCGAACAAACGCGCGAGCGAATTCGGGCCGAGTTCGCGAAATACCCGAACAAGCGGGCGGCAACGCTACCGGCATTGCACATCGTGCAGGATGAGCACCGCCAAATCTCGACCGAGGCGCTCCGCGAGATCGCCGCGTTGCTCGAACTGCATCCGGCCGAAGTGAACGACACGTTGAGCTTTTACGGATTCTTCCGCGATGAATCGGCTCCGCTGGGCATACACCGCGTGTGGATCTGCCGCAGCCTGTCGTGCGCGCTTCGCGGCGGCGAGGAATTGCTGGCGGAGGTTTCCAATCGTCTGCACGTGAAGCCCGGCGCGACGACGGCCGACGGCAAGGTCACTCTGGAGTTTGCAGAGTGCCTGGGAGCCTGCGAGGGGGCGCCCTGCCTCCTGGTAAACGACGAGTGTCACATGAACATGACGGCCGATTCGACGGCAAAACTGATCCAGGAATTGTAGTAGGTGCTGCTTGGCGACTTTTGAACCCGTCCTGTTGCGACGCGT
>CAYWOV010000853.1:0-2507 GCA_964459965.1 uncultured Planctomycetaceae bacterium
AGCGAACGAAATACGAGATGGGGGCGATTGGGTCCGTATTGGCCCGGGCGAAAACAAATGGTGCGCCGAGTTCATCTCCGTCCGAGTTCGGCGACGCGGACCACTTCAGCGTCGCCAGCGAATCGCTGTGAGAATTAGCGCCGGAGAGCCGCCGGCCAAGATTCGTGCTCAGACAGACGCCGGGCTCGTAATGAACATTGGCAAACACCCGGAACTTTTCGTTGGCCTTAAGCAGCGGAAGGCGAGCCAGCCACCCGGTTGCGGTCCGCGTCGACGGGATATGCCGCCAGAAGCGGTTTGGTGGTGCCTTCTCCTCCAGCGTGTAGTAGATGTCGACCTTGTCGACGTGCGGCGCATCATCAGCATGCACCGTCGCGGTGGGGTCCGCATCGGCGACCGTGCTGACGTCAATTCGAGGCTCGGCGGGAAACGCCGGCCCGCCGCGCAATTGCCAATTCATCCACGCCGGCAGATTACCCGCCTGCTGTTCGTCGATGTGATGGTTATAGTGCGGCGTGAAAGCCAGCCGTCGCGTGACGTGGGTCTCCGAGAGAATCTGATACGCGTCGTCCATCCAGCCGTGAAAGTCGTTCGTCGCGCCCAGAAACAAAACCGGGCCGCGAATCGCAGCGGCGTAGGCCTCCGGCGCGAGCACTTTGTTGAACAACTGTAGATCGTGATTCGGTTCGGGAAAGCCCCAGGCGGTTTTCTTGCGGTCGTAGTTGTAACCGCAGCCGTAAATGGGCACGGCCGTTTTCACCCGCTCGTCGGTCGCCGCCACCAGCCAGCAAAGCGTGCCGCCGACACTGACGCCAAAGATGCCGAGCCGATCGCGGTCGACCTTCGGATGGTACGAAAGCAACGTCAACGCACGCCGAGCCGCCACGGCCCAATGAAAGAAGGAAGACGACCGGGCCGTCGGCCGGAACATCATTCCGCCCTGCGCGTCGGTCAGGTTTCCCTGCTTGATGGGCCCCCAATCGGTGAATTCCTTGCGCCCGGCCCAGGGACCGGTGTAGTCGAACGTGACGCAGACATAGCCCCGTTTGGTCCAAAAGCGAACCCACTCGAGCGACGCCGTCTGCCCGCCGCCGTGAATGTGCAGAATCCCCGGCCGCCGGCCGCCCTCAAGCGGCGCCCCGCGAATCGCGAAAACGCGGACCTTGCCCCCTTCTTCGCGTTCGGAGGTAAACCGCAGTTTCTCGAACGACGCTCCGTCTTCGTCCCATTTCTTCAGCGAGGTGACGTCCAGATCGGGAGATTCGGGATTGAAATCGCGCCACAACTTTTCCGGTGTGTCGAAGACGTCCGCTTGTCCGAACGCCGCCGACGGAACCATCAGCAGGCCAAAGAGAATCAATTCGCGGTGGAAACAACGGTTTAATCGCACGGCTCTACTCAAAGATGACCATCGAATGCATGTTCAATTTCGGCACGACGACCTCGACTGACCCGTTTATGCGAGTCAGCGGAAGCGGGCGGTTCTCAGGCTGCAGCGTTGCCTTCGTGATCCCGGAGAGCCGGCAGCGGACTTTGATGTCGGAAAGCGGAATCACCTCTTCACGGATCGGCCACGTGCCCCGCAACTCCGACTGGTTGGGAAATCCCCACGACTTTTGCAGTTCTTTCGGCAGGGGAGCGAGCTTTTGATAGATCGAATGGCGGCCGTATGAGCTGTGGTCGTTGAGCAGGTGTACGACGATTCGCCCTTTCTGCGGCTGGCGGCGAAAGGTTGCGGACAATAACAGCGGCCCTTCGACTTCCACGGGCGGCCGCACCTCCGCCGCGGCCCAGCGACAGGCGTTCGCCAGAAGCTGCCGGATGTACGTGTCCGGATAAAAAAACATCGCCTTGTCGACGCCCGCTGGAAAGTACACGACCCGTCCCTTGCCGAAGTTCGAGACGATTAGTGCTGGATGCCGAACGTTTGGCGATTCGGGCTGATTGACGTTGTACGTCATCAAGACCTTGCCGCCGTCCGTCGACGTAACCTCGACGGCACTCGCGATCAGGGCAAGATTGCCTTTTTCCGGAGGCGGACCGAGGCCGCCGAGCCAGGCCGTCGCCTGCTTGGAGTGGATCAGCGGATCATTCACGATCGGATGGTCGGCGTCGATTGTGAGGTCAATTTTGTCGCTCCGCAGTTGCACCGGATGCGTCCCGCGGTAATGGGCGTGCAGCACGTCGGCCAGCGCAAAATCGGACTGACGCTCGAACTTCTCGTCGTACAGCGACGTCTCAAAACTGGCGACGAGGCCACCCCCTTGCCGAACGAATCGCCGCACCACCTCGGCCGCCCGCGCGGAAAGACAGGCGACATTCGGCAGCACGAGCACGCGCACACCGTGCAGGTCGGCATCTTCCAAGTCGTATTCCGTGAGAATGCGGACCGGCCAGTGCTTTTCGAAAATCGCCCGAAACGCCCCGAGCGTGTGCGAGAAATAAACCGGCAGCGCGCCTTGCGCGTACAGAGTCCGCGTTTGTTCGGAGGCGACGATGCCGATATA
>CAYWOV010000854.1:0-1467 GCA_964459965.1 uncultured Planctomycetaceae bacterium
TCGATTTGTTCCGCGTAATAACCGGCATCCACATAGGTTCGGTAAATGTCGCGTGGCTCGGCCGTTCTTTTGTAAGGGCGGTGATATTCGCTCCGATGCCGCTCTCCCGTATAACGAGGCATCTGGTACAGCGGCCCGTCGCGCCAGAAATCCTCGGCCGACTGGTATTGAACGCCCGTGCGCAGTCGTTCGAGATTGGCTTCGACAGCCTTCTCGAAGTGCAGGGGCTCCTTGTCGCGGCGAAATTCGATCCACCAGTGAGCCAGGCAACGCTCAATGGGGTTACGCAGCAAGATGATCAGTTTTGCGTTCGGGTTGCTCTCTTTAATCCGCGCCGGAACCCAGGGGAAAAAGAGGTTGGCCGTGCGCGCGTCGCCCAAAAGCCGCCGCCCGTCCCATTCGGCGAAATAGGTCGAAATGTAGAAATCGGGTCCCTGCTCATATTCCAGCTCGAAATAGACCGGCTCTTTGGGCGAACTCATCAAGATCTGCGGGTGCTGGCTGAGCCAGCCATGCAGCGAAGTCGTGCCGCACTTCGCCGCGCCCAAGATCAAGAAATGAGGCACGACCGTCGTCGACGGCCATTTCGCCCGAACGCTGTGCGAACCAGCGCCGGTCGAATTCGCGAAAGTGGTCGACGGTGCGGCAGTCATTTGGTTGCTCCCGAGGCGCGAAACGGATCGATCACTCGCAGAAAGGTCCGCAAGACGCCGCCGAGACGGCCCGCCGACCAATCTCCGCTCGGACGAAGCTTGTAGATCGTCGAATGGGCCGGCGTCTGGCCGTCGGCCGGTCGTCCGTTGCTGTAGTAGTAAGTGGCGATGCTCTTCCGCGACATCCCCTGCGGACAGCGGAGCGGATCGGGATGGCCGTGATACGAGGTGTCGGTCGTGCTGAAGACGACCAGCCGATTGAAAATCGGCAGCACCTTCCTGCGACACGCCGTCATGTCCTGATCCCACAGCTCGAAATGCCCGCCGTAGTCCTCGCTCCAATTGCGGTTGAGAAACAAGATGGCGTTCAAGCGACGGTCGAGATTCCACAGCGGATGCTTGTTGAAGTCGGCGTGAATCTTCAAGAATCCGCCCGGCATGATCTGGTGCAGTCCGCCTCCTTCATAGAGGGCGTCCGGAATCAGATGATCGATGCCCGTCAGCCGCTCGAGGAATTTGAGCATGGCCCGTGAATTGAATTCTTCCAGGACGACGCGCGTGGTCGACCCCAAATCTTCCAGGATGTTGCAGGAAAGCTTGAGGGAGTTTTTCGTCACGCGCCGCTCCCACAGAGCCCGATCGGGATCCGGGAATTCGGCGAGAATTGAGTCCAGGACGGCTTCCGGCAGGAACCCGTCGATCACGATGTGGGGGAACGGGTCGGCCGACGCATAATCGGACCGCAGCCGTTCCGCCAAGGCACCGAGATAAGGCGAGCTGAATCGAGCCTGACGCTCCAAGACTTCCATCGCAA
>CAYWOV010000854.1:1477-2502 GCA_964459965.1 uncultured Planctomycetaceae bacterium
CGCCTCCTTGACTCATGGTCGCGTCGCGCGGCCATGCTTGACACGCCGGTGAGTTACGCGGCCTTGGACAAGGCGCGATTCGCGAAGAGATTCTTCGCGTAATCACCGTTCCAAAAGTAGTCGGCGACCGTGTTCCCGATTAGCTGGCGGAAATCCGCCATCAACGACTCGATGTGCGGAGTCGTTTTCCACGACTCGTCGAGAACACCTTTTCGGTCAATTGGGGTCAGCGGGTTGAACCGGCCGCAGCCGGAAACGGGATGCTGATGTCGCGGACAGACGAGCCACTCTCGGCCGTCCTTGCGGGAGACGGTGAGAGCACGGCCGCACTTTCCACAATGGCGGAGGAAATCGCGGGGATTCGCAGGAGGAAGCGGTTCGATACCTAGAAATTCATGCAGCTGGGGCAATGCCCGCTCGTGCTCACAGCAGAAGTATTCATGACTCAGGATGCAGCAGGGATGACGCTCTTTGAGGATCTCATTCGCCTCGAGAATCTCTCGCATCTCGGTCAGCAGACTGAGGAAGTTTTCGCGCGTGTCGCTCCATTCAACCCGCTGTGGCGCGTGCCTGGCGCGATAAGTCTCGCGCGAAAGGTGCACGCGAATGGGATTTCGCAGGTAGAAAATAAAGCGGCTCGCGCCCGGAAATTGGTTGCGGGGGTTCCACAATTCCGGAAGGAATTCCTGCATCTTGTTATAGACGACAGACGTCACCCGGTCGGGCCGTTTGTCTTGCCGTCCGTGAATGCGAAAGACCGAACCGCGTTTCCAAATCGAGCGCAGCGGAACGCGGTAATCGAAAACGTGCTCGTTGACCGCGAAGAGACGCGGATGGTAATGCAGGGCGGCGGCAATAAAGTTCGTTCCGCCGCGCGGCTGGCCGTAGATCCCGACGACCGCCTTGGGCGCAACCCGGCTTCCGCGCAATAGGTTCGTCCATCGTTGGGCGATGCGTTCGAGGAGCACGTGCGTCACTCGGGGAACCGGGTTTTGTAATCGTGCAGAATGAACGGTCGAGAGGGG